>CALJWY010000138.1 GCA_937974465.1 uncultured Lysobacterales bacterium
CCCCGGCGGTGCGCAGCGGGATGCCCCTGGTTGACGGCAACAGCATCAGCAGCGCACCCAACATCGCCAACAGGGTAGATAACAACTCCGGCGGCACTGTCTGTGCCAATGCCGGTGGCTGCAAACCGGAGACCTGCTGCAGGAACCACAACAAACCCTGCATCGCGTAGCCTGCGCCAGTCAGCAACCACGTGGATAAAGGCCCCGGCAGCCACATCAGGGGTAAGGCCAACAGGATCAATGGCACAATCACGGTGCTCACAAAAGGAATGGCAACCAGGTTGGCCAGGAATCCCGGCACACTGGCTTGCTGAAACCAGTACATGCCCATCGGCGCCATGACCAGGGAAATGCCAAATTGCGCCAGCAGCAACTTTCGCCAGGCCGGCAAATGGCCATATCGCGGCACAAACAGCACCATCAAGACCCCCACGGCGATAAAAGAGAACCAGAAGCCGGCCTGTAATGATGCAAATGGATCCAGTATCAGCACCAGGCCCATCGCCATCAGCCAGGCATGTGCAGGATGTGTGTTCCGCCTGCTCATCATCAATACACAGGCAACACTCAGCATGATCAGTGCCCGTTGGGTAGACACGCCAAAGCCGGCCAAAGCCGAATAAGTGAACGCAGCCAGCCAGGCGATCAACCAGGGCATTCTTACAGCGCATGCCTGTCTGAATCCATGCGGTAATGCCAACAGCGCGAGCCGGCCGAGGTAAAAACCCAAAGCTGCCGCCAGGCCGATATGCAAACCCGAGATGGCCAATAAGTGACCCGTTCCCGTGGCTGCCAAAAGTGCCTTGTCAGTTTTCTCCAGGCCACGCCTGTCAGCCAGTGCCAACGCGGCCAGCATTCGAAAAGCCGGCGCATCACCGGCTTTCTCTGCCAGCCTGTCGAACACCGTCTCCCGCCAATGTTGCAGGTTGAAGCGGTCCGGCTGCGCCAGTCGCAGGTTGCCCTCTTTCTGAACCACCGCCAATGCATCTATCCCGGCAGTAAAATACCAACGTTCGGCATCCATACCATGGAAGTTGATTCTGCCCCTTGGCGACTGAAGCTCCAGGTTCAGGCGCCAATGCTCCCCGGCCCGCAGTTTTGGCAAGACAGGTTGGTCTGTGCCGGTTCTGTCCCGCTGTGCATACCAACTAACAAGCAGTTTTTTCACTTTTAGAGCGGAGGACTCTTGCGGGATAAATTCAAACCGGACAACATCTTCACGCGCCACTGGCAGGCTAGCTACAATCCCGTCAAGCGTTCGGGTTGAACCCGTTTCTGCCAGCGGCAGACGCTGCGCCAGTCGTTGGTTGATTGCAAGTGTTGTGACCAGGAATACGACAGGCAATATAAGAACCACCCGGTAGCGCCGGCTCAGCGCAACCAGGCCAATCAATAACAGGCATGCAAAGGCCAGGTGCGAAGGCAAGGTAGCGACAAACAGGAAGGGAGAAACCGCTCCCATGATGAGCAGGGCCCAGAATTTCAATGATCCCCCCTATTCTTTGTAACGCTATATCGCTTTGAGGCTCCCCAGGTGCAACTCAAAGCGCTGTGTCATCCGTGCCGCCAGACGCATATCATGGGTCACCAGGATCAAGCTGGTGTTCAACTCTCTGTTGAGTTCCAAAAGCTGGTCAAAAACCTGGTTTGCAATACGCTCATCAAGGTTCCCCGTGGGTTCATCACCGAGCACCAGGCCAGGATTGCCGACCAGTGCCCGCGCCACTGCGGCACGTTGGCGCTCGCCACCCGACAGCTCTCCAGGCTTGTGGTCCAGGCGTTGTCCCAGGCCCACCTTATCCAGAAGATCTGAGGCTTTTTTGCCCGCCTCAGCGGCAGATTCGCCGCGAATCAACAATGGCATTGCAACATTTTCCAGGGCCGTGAATTCAGGCAGCAGATGATGGAACTGGTAGATGAAGCCCATTCTTGAATTGCGCAAATCACTCCGCGCGCGGTCACCCAACTTCCAGAGTGACTGACCGTCAACAAACACATCACCCTTGTCCGGCTTATCCAGGCCTCCAAGGATATGCAGCAAAGTGCTCTTGCCGGCGCCGGACGCACCCACGATTGCCAGAGAAGTACCGGCCGGGACCTCGAGATTGACATCCTGGAGTACTTCCACGCGTTTCGGACCCTGCCTGAAACCTCGACTGATGCCTTCAGCCCTGATAACCATGCCGGATTGATTACTCATAGCGCAAAGCCTCGGCAGGGTCAGTCCTGGATGCCCGCCACGCCGGGTAAAGCGTCGACAGCAGCGACATGACCAGCGACATCATCGCAAATGCAAAGACATCGGAACGCCGCAGATCGGACGGCAATTCGGTGATGTAGTAGATATCTGCAGGAAACAGGGCAAAGCCAAATATACGCTCCAAAAACGGCACCACCGTGGCAATATTCTGTGCCAGCAAAATACCACCGGCCACACCCATCGCAGTGCCGATGATACCGATCAGGCTGCCCTGGACGACAAAAACCCGCAAAATGGTGCCGGCATGGGCACCCATGGTCTTAAGGATGGCGATGTCGGATTGTTTATCCGTAACCACCATGACCAGCATCGAAATGATATTGAATGCCGCTACCGCGATAATCAATGACAGGATGACCCACATGACGGTCTTCTCAGTGCGCACCGCCTGGAACAGGTTGCCACGCTCCTGGCTCCAGTCCCTGACCCTGTAAGCGCCATCCAGCTGCTGCGAAATATCCCTCGCAACCAGCCAGGCGGAATCGAGATCCTCGAGTTTGAGGCGAACGCCGCCAATAGAATCCTCGGGCATGCGCAATAACTTGGCAGCATCACTGATGTTAATCATGGCAAGCCCGGTATCATTCTCATGCTCACCAAACTCAAACATACCAACCACTGTGAAGCGCCGCATGAGCGGACTCGCACCGAATGGGCTGGCCTTTAATCGCGGCGCAATCACGGTGACTTTTTCACCCAGGCCGACACGCAGCCTCACTGCCAGCCCAATACCGAGCACGATACCGTACTCACCTGCGTCTAAATCGGCCAATTCACCGCTGACCATATTGGCGGCAACATCAGACACCCGTGCCTCGTATGCAGGATCAACACCACGAACCAGGGCTGCACTGGAGCCATTCGACTGCAGCCATGCCCCGACTTCAATATACGGTGCCGCAGCAATCACATCATCGCGTGAGCTGACCTCCTCAATCACCCTGGGCCAGTCATCCAGCGGCCGCTCCAGTGGCTGAATGGTCGCGTGGGAAATGGCACCCAGGATGCGTGCGCGCAGTTCTTTTTCAAAGCCGTTCATCACCGACATAACCGTAATCCGGGTCGTCACGCCCAGCGCGATGCCCAACATGGATGTCAGCGATATAAAAGATATGAAGTGATTTTGCCGCTTGGCCCGTAAATAACGCAGGCCAATAAAGGCAGACAGTGGTTTATACATAGGGGAATTAGACCATATCGCCAAAGAGTCAACCAGTTGAATTTGGATTAAAGCCTGTAGGTAA
>CALJWY010000139.1 GCA_937974465.1 uncultured Lysobacterales bacterium
GCTCCAGTGCCGGCAGCCAGTGATCGGTCACTGCCGCTCGGAATTCCTCGCTTTTGGCCATTGCATCAAGTGGTATGGAAACCACGCGTTCATTGTTCTCCGGCGGGGTTGTAAAAGGGTAAAACGGGTGCTGGAAAATAGAACAGTAAAGCACCCTTTCATCCTTGATAAAAATATCCTCGGTGCCGTTGCCCTGGTGCACGTCAAAGTCCAGGATGGCGATCTTTTTCAGGCCGTGTTCTTCCATGGCATGGGCGGCGCCGACGGCAATATTGTTAAACAGGCAAAAACCCAGGGCGCGGTTGCTCTCGGCATGATGCCCGGGCGGCCTGACACCGCAAAAGGCATTGTTGAATTCGCCGGCCATGATCCTGTCCACGGCCTCAACAACAGCGCCGGCAGCCCTTTTGGCAGCCTTCATGGTTCCCGCGCTGATCACAGTGTCCTGGTCGAGGCGCGACAGGCCCTCGGTTGGCATCATCCTGTGCATATTCTCAATATGGCCGGCAGTGTGCACACGCAGTAACTGAGCCTCGGTGACTTCGGGCGCATCGACGTTTCGCACAAAGTCCCAAAGGCTGGTTTCTATGAATTTGTCCTCGATAACGGACAGGCGAAGAGCGGCTTCTGGGTGGTCTTCCCCGGTGTCATGATCATGGCAATCCGCGTGGCTGATATATGCTGTTGTCACGTTTGAAACCACTCCCTGGAAAAGATTACATTTTAGTACATATTAACAAGACATGAGCGCCAAATTGGGCTATCTTTCGCCCCATGAATTCACATTATTTATCGGCATTATTCACCCCTGAAAAAATTGCACTTTTCGGGGCCAGTGACCGGGAAAACTCGGTTGGCGGAATCGTTTACAAGAACATTCTTACTTCGGGTTATGAGGGCAAGGTTTACGCCATAAATCCGAAACATGACACAGTACAGGGGGTAAAGGCTTACAAGTCCCTGGATGAAGTTGACGACGACATCGAACTCGCAGTTGTAGCCACGCCGGCGACCACTATTCCAGGCATCGTTGAAGCCTGTGGTGAAAAAGGCATCAAGATGATGCTGATTCTATCGGCCGGTTTTCGTGAGACAGGGGAAGAGGGTTTGGCCCTTGAAGAACGCATAGTGACCCTGGTTCAGCAATATGGTATCCGCATGATGGGTCCCAACTGCCTGGGTATCATCCGGCCAGATAAAAACCTCAACATCACCTTTGGGCACTCGGTTTCCAAGCCTGGCAACGTGGCCTTTGTTTCACAGTCTGGCGCAATTTGTACGGCGATTCTCGACTGGGCGGAGAAGAACGATATCGGCTTCTCATCGGTGGTCTCATCAGGCATTTCCGCCGATCTCGACTTTGGTGACTATCTGGATTTCCTGGCCTCCGACCCGTTAACCAAAAGTATCCTGCTCTACATTGAGGGTATCAAGGATTCACGGCGCTTTATGAGCAGCCTGCGAGCGGCCGCACGTGTCAAGCCGGTCATCGCCTTGAAGGTCGGCCGTCACGCGGCTGGTGCCGAAGCCTCCATGTCACATACCGGCGCGCTGGTGGGTAGTGATGAAACTTTTTCAGCCGCACTCTCACGCTCTGGTGTGTTGCGTGTTGAGAGTGTCAGCCAGCTGTTTGCAGCCGCAAAGGTACTGTCTTCTTCCCATTATCGCGAAGCATCCGAACGGCTCGTTATTATCACCAATGGTGGTGGCCCCGGTGTGCTGGCAGCAGACCGCGCGACCGATCATGGCATCGAACTGAGCACCCTGAGTGATAAAACCATCGAAGCGCTGAACAAAGTACTGCCCGATGTCTGGTCGCATGGCAACCCGGTGGACGTCATCGGTGATGCGCCGCCGCAGCGCTACCGGCAGGCGGTCGATATCTGTCTCGAGGATCCGGGTGTTGATGGAGCCATTGTCGTGTTGACGCCCCAGGCCATGACGGAACCAACGCTGGTGGCTGAAGAATTGATCAAATCTGTTGAGGCTAGCAAGAAACCGGTATTGACCAGCTGGATGGGTGGCGAACAGGTTGCCGAGGCGCGCAAACTCCTCAAGCAGGCCAAGATTCCCGATTTCCCAATGGTGGAAAGCGCAGTAGATGCTTTTGCGTTCCTGGGAACCTACAACAGAAACCAGCGCTTGTTGCTGCAAACACCCGGAAAATTGAACTCTGGTCAAGAGCCACCGGATACCGAGGGCGCCCGCTTGATCATTGAGGGTGTTTTAACGGAACGGCGCAAGATCTTGACCGAGCCGGAATCGATGGCAGTGCTCAATGCATTCCAGATTCCCGCCGCGCGCAACGCGGTAGCTCATTCACCCAATGAGGCGCTGATTATCGCGGAATCGATCGGCTTCCCGGTCGCTATGAAGGTGCTATCCACCAATATTTCGCACAAATCGGATGCTGGCGGTGTCAGGCTGAATATCAACTCTGCCCACGAGGTTAGAGGGGTTTACCGGGATCTGATCGAACAGGTGCAGAAAAAAGTACCCGACGCGGTGATCTCCGGTGTGACAATTGAAAAAATGTACCGTAGCTCAAACGCCAGGGAGTTGATGATCGGTATCGTTCGCGACCCGGTTTTCGGACCCGTTATCAGCTTTGGTAGTGGTGGAACCAATGTAGAGGTGATGAAGGACTCTGCCATCTCGTTGCCGCCCTTAAACCGCCGTCTTGCCCGGGACCTGATTGACCGAACCAAGGCGGCTAAAATGCTCGCCAAGTTCCGCAATATGCCGGCGGCCAACATGGAACTGCTGGTTGATATTCTGCTTCGTGTGTCGAACATGGCCTGTGAACTTCCGTGGATCCAGGAGATGGACATCAACCCGTTGATGGTGGATGACACGGGCGCCATAGCTGTGGATGCGCGTATCCGCGTGGATTATCCCAAGCCATCAACCGATCCGTATAACCACCTGGCGATACATCCGTATCCAGCCCACCTGGTAAATCCGGTGCAGTTGAGTGACGGAACCAATATCGTTATTCGTCCGATACGTCCCGAAGATGCCGAGATCGAACAGGCGTTTATACGTAACCTTTCGCCCGAATCAAGGTATTTCCGCTTTATGAACTCGATTTCAGAGCTGAGCCTGGAAATGCTGGTTCGATTCACGCAGATCGATTATCACAACGAGATGGCGTTGATTGCGGTTTGGCCAAACGACGATGGTGAAGAAGAAATCGGCGTCGTGCGTTACATGACGAACGTGGACAAGACGACCTGCGAATTTGCGCTGGTGGTTGCCGATCACTGGCAAGGTAAGGGTATTGCCCGCCTGTTGATGCGCAACCTGATCGAAGTTGCCCGTGACAGGGGACTTGAAGTCATGGAAGGGCAGGTATTGAGTAATAACTTCAGAATGCTCGACCTGATGACCAGGCTGAATTTCAAAATCAGCAACGACCCAACCGAAACCGGTATCAAGTTGGTGCGGCTCCGTCTTAATTGATGTACGGCGCTGATGGCCCTGGTTCTCTGTTTTCCGCTACACTGGTTGAAAAATAAAGGACAGGGTCATGGCTAGATGGAAAAATAAACACGTCATCATCGCCACGTTGATGGCGCCGGTGCTGGCAGTGATCGCCTATTTTGGGGTCAATCATATGGTCGGTGAGAAACCCCACGTCGCAGAGGCCGGGCAAAGCTACCAGTTGGTCGAAAAACCCAATTGCCGTTATGCCAGTGGTACCTGCGGTTTAAAAAACGCTGATTTTGAACTTACCTTGCACTTTGAATTGCTGGAAGGCGACCGGATGTTGCTAAAACTGGCATCTGTCTATGCGCTTGATGGCGTGCTGGTGGCGCTGGCTGAAAGTGACACCGATGATAAACCCCCCGTCGCGATGCAGCCGGCAGATCCGACAGGGCTGGAGTGGTCCTTTACGATGGCCAGGCCGGACGCTGAAAAACACCGATTGCGTCTGGTGGCCTCAGCAGGCGGGGCCAATTACTTCGGTGATGCCGCTCTCAAATTCACACTCGCTCAGCCCGGTAAATTATAAAATCCCCCAGCGAAGACCCATGCAGTTTCCAGCCGGGTAAGCGTCGTTCCAAGCTTGTAAATTTTTACTGCCAATCAATGAATTTAAGTTCATGTGGCCAATATGGGCGCAAATGAATGTCGTGAAAAAACTAAATGATGAGATCAACCTCCAAAGATTATGGTGCCGTCCAATGGCTGTGTCGTGTTGAAAAGTGGAGCCTCGCATGATCTAGCTGCGTATGTTCGCTATTGGTTATAAGTAGACGTCTGCAAGGGGCTCAAGCACCGGCTTCACCAGCGCTTGAGCGGCATGACTGGCCCCTATTTGTTGATGGACTCCGGCGCCGCCGCGACCTCCATCGGCAGGGACTCATCCGCAGCCCACTCTTGGAGCGAGGCTGCATAGACGGCGACGTCCTTGTACCCGAGCCGGGTCATGACAAAGGCATTGGCCGACGCAGCGATACCGCCCCCGCAATAGGTGATTGTTCGGGAATCGCGGTCACCTGTGAAGAGTTTTTCCAGTTCTTGGGCAGGCCGGTAGCGCCCCGTCTCGTTGATGAGCGACAGTACCGGGACATTCGTTGCACTTGTGATGTGGCCGGGCCTGGCGTACATGCTCATTTCACCACGGTACTGGGCTTCGGGCAGTGCATCGATGATGCTGACCGTGTCGTCACTGATAGCCGCGAGTACCTCATCCTTTCCGACGATCAATTCGGGCCGGAGCGCAATCGTCAGTGTGCCCACGGACCGGCTGACCGGTTCCGTCGATAGCGGCAGGCCCTGGGCAGTCCAAGCTGCGAGTCCACCGTCGAGCAACGCGACCTTGTCAAAACCGATCCAGCGGAGCATCCACCAGACCCTCGCAGCCCAAACGGACCCACTGGCGTCATACAGCACCACGCGCGAGTCGTCGCCCACTCCGAGCGCGCTCATCGCTGCGGCAAATTGCTCCGGAGTGGGCACCGCGAACCCGAACGGGCTCTCGATGTCGGACAATTCACCCTTGAGGTCAGCGAAGCCTGCTGTCGGAATGTGACCCTTGTCGTACTGGGGCCGCCCGCTCACACTATCGAAACCGCCGTTACCGGCAGGCTGGACCAGAACGGAGCAGTCAAGTACTACCAGGTCGGGGTCATTGAGGTGTTCGTTAAGCCACTCGGCCGTCACCAATGAGTCCATTGTTGTGTCAGCAGCTACGCCCGCATGGTTTTCTGACGGCGAACAAGCCACGATGAGTACCAGCACAACGAACAGGGCGAGCGGTTTGGTGAGCCAATTAGACAATGACATCGGAACCTCCTGCTGGTGAACCTGCCTCAATACTAGTTTAGATGTCACCTTTGGTTCATATGCTGAAAGTCATTCAGAATCGGAAGCTTGAGGCTCTAAGTTGCTGTGGCTTGCTACTGACCATTAGCTGCTATACACAACTTGAGAATACGAACTTTCGCTTTACGCTGAATAGTAGCTATTGATAAGACGTAAATTTCAGCTTTTTGAATAACGGCTAACGGCCAGAAGGAGACATTTGCAGTAAAAAAGAACCGCCAGTAATTGACGGCTCCTAATTCATACGCTCATACAGGCGTTGGCTCTTCGTGACTTTCTAACCCGATGCTTTGGTAACGCAGACTTCTAACGGCAGATTGTAGGTGCCGATCAGTACTTCTTCCGATGGACCTATGAACATGGATAACTCGGCTTCCTGCCTGTTGTGTGGTTCATTCCATGCAGGACGTGTTGACATCACCCTGCAGTCTCTTCCAAAGAACGGTGCGTCCGGGTCTTCTGATGGGTCTCGGAGATAAAGGGAATTGATGTGAATGATAGAACCCCACGGTATCCAGTAATCGGAACCGTTTGGCCGATGCCTGATTGTAATATCAAGCTGCTGGGAATTGGCCTTATTTTTCAAAATGCGATCTGCAGCCAGCCTGACAGTTAGGTTATCAACGCACTCATCGAGGTTTGGGCTTGGGTGCCAATGGTCAGCTCCAGAGTCTTTTGGGAAGTAGATTCTATCAACAGAGCCTCCGCCCCCATCCAGATCAGGGCAAGGAGAGTTGTCGTCGCTTTCTGAAAAATCAACCTTCAACCAACGTACAACATGTTCTTGCCGTACCTCACCCGCAGAGGTCATCAGGAACCAGCGACCACCGCCGCTGACATCACTACGATTTTCGGGCGTATCACAATTTTCGATGCCTGTTACCATACTGATCTCTGGGCTTAATAAGCGCTCCTGCCAGGCCCAGTAGTCGTAGATCACGCCCTGGTAGTCGCAGGTGTGCAGACCGTCGGCAGATATACCGCCGTCACCAAGTTCGTTACCGCCAAAGTTCACGAAAGATGCTCGAACCAGATTAGAAGGATCTGGAGCGTCACTGGTGTCTCCGCCACCGCCACCACAGCTAGGATGAGGATTAGGAGGATCGCAGTTTTTTTCTTTTCCGGCGAGTGCAGGCACGGAAACACAAAGTCCTAAAAAGGCCAGCGTAATTAGTACAATTAAAAATCGGGTATTCAATGATCTCATAAGCCAATTCTCCTCAGATTGGAAAGGATTGGCCTGTCCGGGGAATGGGAGGAGCGTCCCTGCAGGTCGGATTACAGGGGCAGGCCTCCTGTAAGTATAGGAGATAATGGTATTTTTTGCTGATGGACTCCAAAAACCCGATCATTATGAAAATCTTTATGGTGGTTAGTAAGTAACTTTACTTGAGGGGCAGCTCCTGACCGAGAGCGGCCATTCAAAAAGCAACAAATCAAGGGTAATGAACTTCCGCTAACGGCCAGTAGCCGACATACGTTCGTGTCTTCGTCAAGCCTCTTTGCTTAATCCCAGCCTTTCATTTTCCCTTTGGAAGATGCCGCGAATCACAGCTCCGTCAGAGGGCTCTTCTTCGAGAGTTTCCGGATTCCATTGACTTCGCGTCGTATCAAAGAAATCGCCGCCATAGATGTGAATACCGCCAGCGAATCGCTGCAATGGATTGGTAACCGAATGCAGTGCG
>CALJWY010000140.1 GCA_937974465.1 uncultured Lysobacterales bacterium
AAACTATTGGCTTCCACACCCAATTTGAAAGTGCTGATTATCGATGGCGTTTCCATCAACGAGGTCGATGCATCCGGTGAAGAAACGCTGCGCCATTCCTTCAAGCGCCTGACGGAATCCGGTATCAGCGTACTGTTTACACGCTTCAAAAATCCCATCATGGAGATTTTTAAACGTTCACATATGCACGATGTCGTCGACATGGAAAACTTTTACCGCAATCCAACCAACGCATTCGCGCATGCCTGGGAGCTGGTCGTGGACGACACTGACAAGGAGCAAACCATCCTGGAGGAACGGCTTTCATAAGCAGTTGTTTTTGGGGTCGGAAAAACTCTAAATAGTTGAGCTTTTTTAGGCTGTTTTTTGCTTCCCGATTTGGCTGTTTTCAGGCTTCATCCCGATCACCGTAACAATCCAATTGACAACAGCTTTTTCTTACCATACGGTACAGTATGCTCGATGGCTGAGGGTGGAAAAATGATCCTGTTAAATCCAAAAAAATATCACCACAACATTTCTGCTAAGAAATCCCGCGAAGTCATACAAAAAACCATCGGTTTTTTTGAAGACAAGGGGCTGGCGAAACTCAAGGAGGATTTCCACGAGCGCAACTGGTATGCCGACTTCATTGAATTCATGAAGCAGGAAGGGGTGCTCGCGACCATGATGCTGAATGCAGAAAATGGTGACCGGGATTCGAGGTGGGATACGTCCCTGGTATGCGATTTTGCAGAAACCCTGGGTTTTTACGGCCTGTGTTACTGGTATACCTACCAGGTATCTGTTCTGGGCATCGGACCGATCTGGATGAGTGACAACCGGGCCCTGAAGAAACAGGCTGCGGAGTATCTGAAAGACGGTGAGATTTTTGCGTTCGGGCTTTCGGAGAAAGAGCACGGTGCGGATATTTATTCGTCGGATATGGTGGTCACGCCGCAAGACAATGGCGGCTATTCAGTTACGGGCAGCAAATACTATATTGGCAATGCCAACAAGGCGCGCATGGTTTCGACCTTCGGCAAAATAGCCGACAGCAACGAGTATGTCTTTTTTGCCGTGGATTCACAGCACGAGGATTACCACCTGGTCAAAAACGTGGTCAACAGCCAGTCTTATGTTGCCGAGTACAGGCTGGAAAATTATCAAATCACCGATAAGCAGATTCTGGCCCGTGGAGATGACGCCTGGAATGCTGCGCTGAACACGGTCAACGTGGGTAAATTCAACCTGGGCTGGGCATCTATTGGCATGTGTACGCATGCGCTTTACGAGGCCATCGATCACGCGGCGAATCGCAAGCTCTACGATATGTATGTCACCGACTTCCCGCATGTGAAAGTCTTGTTTACCGATGCATGGGCCAGGCTGATGGCCATGAAATTGTTTGCCTTGCGTGCATCCGACTATATGCGTTCGGCCTCTAAAGACGATCGCAGGTACCTGTTGTACAACCCGATCGTCAAGATGAAGGTCACCACCCAGGGCGAGCAGGTGATCAATCTTCTCTGGGACGTGATTGCGGCCAAGGGCTTTGAGAAAAACATGTATTTTGAGATGGCCGCTATCGATATCCGCGGCCTGCCAAAACTCGAAGGCACGGTGCACGTCAACATGGCGCTGATCATCAAGTTCATGAAGAACTATTTCTTCGCGCCGCGGGAATATGAAGCCGTACCACAAAGACTTGATGATGCCGACGATGCATTCCTGTTTAACCAGGGCCCGGCCCGGGGTCTTAGCCGCATCCAGTTCCACGATTTCAATATTGCCTATAACACCTATGATTTCCCAAACCTGGCTGTTTTCAAAGAACAGATCAGCGTGTTCAGGGAGGCCCTGTTCAATGCGCCACCGACTGAACAGCAAGCCAAAGATATCGACTTTTTACTTACAGTTGGTGAGCTTTTCACGCTGGTGGTTTACGGCGAGTTGATTCTCGAGAATGCCAAAATCTACGATCTTCCAGTTGAAGTGCTTGAGCAAATTTTTGATTTCATGATCCGGGATTTTTCCGGCTACGCGCTCGAGTTACACAACAAACCATCCAGCACTGATGCCCAGATGGGCTACGCGCGTAAGATGATCAGGAAACCCGTGGTTGACGATGTGCGTTACCAGAAGGTGTGGAAAGAGTTTGTCTACACGCTGAAGGGCGAGTACGAAATGAACCCCTAATGCTTGAGTTGCGCCGCATGCAGGTCAGGCAATGTTTGTTGCTGCTGTAGCGGCCACTCTACTGCAAACCGTCCTGCGAAGAGGGGGGTTATAATTGACATTATGGTTGGGCAACACGATTCCGAAAACCCATGGAAGAGATACCATCATGACTGCTAGTGCAAACCAGGCGGGTGCCGCCATGATTCTCACTCATAAAAGCAACGGGGTGACCACCCTGACCATGAATGCACCCAAGCGTCTCAATGGCTGGACCATGGAGATGATGGATGCCCTTAAAGAAGGCTTCAGGGCAGCGGCTGCGGATGATGACACCCGGGCGTTGGTGCTGACCGGCGCAGATCCATACTATTGTGCGGGGGTTAACCTGGCGGCCACGTTGCGCCTTGGGCATCCAAAGAAATTGCACGCCATGATCGTGGAGCATAACCAGGCCCTGTTTGATGCTTTTATTGACTTTCCCAAACCGTTGTTGATCGCTGTGAACGGCCCGGCGATCGGCGCCAGCGTGACCTCTGCGACGCTGTGCAATGGCATCATCGCCTCGGACAAAGCCACTTTCTCAACACCCTTTGCAGCCCTCGGTGTCACACCGGAAGGATGCTCAAGTGTGCAGTTTGAGCGCCTGATGGGTAAGGTCAATGCCGAAAGAATGCTGGGGCAAGAGGGCTGGAAGCCAACCGCAAAAGAGGCTTTGGAGGCAGGCTTGATTCAATGGGTTGCACCCCATGAGCAACTTGCAGACGAGGCCGGTCGAATTGCCCGTGAGTGCATTGCCAGCGGTGAGGGACGCATTTTTCGGGGTGGCAGTACCGCTGACGAACTTAAAGCCGTTAACGCCCGCGAATCCGTAGACCTGGCCGACGCGTTTCTAAGTGCTCCATTCATCAAGGCACAATTCAAGTTTCTATACAGCAAGAAAAAGTGGGCCCCGGCCGCCATGTTCCTGACCATGCTGATAAGCCGGCCGCTCTGGTCCCGCCTGTTATAGGAAGAGTCCTCCCCACAGGAAATTTAGCCTTGGGCTTGCAGGAAGAGGCGGCGGTGGTAAGCCAGGTGATCTTTGTTTAACGCATGGCCACGTGCTTCATTGACGGTACCTTCCAGGACACCAGCCAGCGTACCATCGTCTTCGATGGTAAAGGCCCAGCTGTCAAAGAGAACGTGGCAGTTTGGGCACAGGCAGACGATGTTGTCGGGCGTATCGGGGCCATTATGCGGACGGCCTATGGGTCTCAGGTATGCTGTTTCAGCATAGGCGCCGCCGAGCCGGTCAAGACGTGTGGAGCACGTCTGACAGATGTGGTCGTGGTATTTTTTGACAAGCTCTGAAGCCTCTGTCGCCCTGACAGTGCGGGTGGTATAGGCTTTGACCAGGTTAGGTTCCAGGTTGCTGGAGGGCAGGGGAAGCTCACCGGCTGGTGTGGAGATTGGCTGATCGTCGATCTTTCTCAGTGCGAAGCAATATATCTTGTAGCCCGATTTCCCCCTGTCGGCCCACCACCTTTCCACCTGGTAGAGGCCGTCATAGCGGTAGGTATGCTTCCTGGAGCCCAGGCCCCGCGTAACCCGCACGGGCAGGCCCCTGTTATAGCTGACCACCAGTGCCAAATTACCTCGAGCTAACTCCGCATCTGCGATTTGCCGCTTGGTATTGGGGTCATGGCTGACCTGACCGCCGTAGATGATGTAGTCGCCATAATCCTCATCGTCTTCATAGCCACCGGAAACCACAACCGAGTCTGCGCCTGCGGTGCTTGAGCCGCTGATACCCGCCTGGGTTGGTTTATGTATACCGGAGGCTGCTAACGCTGCGCGGCTATCAAATTCGGTGCCAACAGCGATTCCTTCGATTTCACCAAAATTTCGCACGGTCATACCCGGGTAGAGATTTGCCTGTAGCCAATTGTAGACCTTTTGCAGCTTGCAGGTTAGTTGCTGCACCTGGTGACTCAGAAAAGCAAGTGGATGGTTAAAGCAGCAAGGTTTGCCAAGCTGACCCCTGCCAAGGGGGATGCTAAACCTTTTAGGCTAACCGGCTCATAAAGCTCCATTCCCGTCCAAAGGGAAGCTTTGGTGGGCGGACAAACCACACACCGCAGTTGCGAAATGAAAAAAAAATGTCCAGAATGGAGATGTGGGTGCTTGCTCAAGGGTGAGATTTCCCAATCAAATTGCCAATTGAGGAACGTAACGATCATCAAAGTTCGCAAGTCCATGGCGCGTATACTGGAGTCAACTTTCCTGACCACAGGTGTCATCCTGCTTGCTGCATTTGTATTGATTCGCGGCTGGGGTGATTACCAAAGCTCGTCTGATATACGTGCTTTTGAAG
>CALJWY010000141.1 GCA_937974465.1 uncultured Lysobacterales bacterium
CCTGGGGGCCATATAAATCGGGCGGCCAGGACTCAGGCACACTTACACCGAGGGCTTCCGCCAGTGTCTCCCGGCTCAGCAGGTCCTTTTCGATCAAATCCGTGGTGGCAGCAAACAAGTTCAAGCGCGGTGATTGAATCAGTCTCAGTAAATGTGAACGCGGTTGCTTATTCATTGTAGCCAGCCAGTAACTGGTTCCAAATTGCTTGAAAGCCATCAACATCCTGATTGGGCCAGAGCTTTAGGAAAGAGCGCTTCAAACGAGCCAGGTTACCTTTACCGTCGACCACTTTTTGAGGGGTGTAGCGCGCCCGGTCAAAATCAATCAGAAAAACGTCCTGATTGCCATCCACCAGGATATTGCGGAGGTTAAGGTCGGCGTGCCACACACCGGCGTTATGAAACCGGCGCAAACACTGTCCTACGCTATTCCAAAACCCGTCTTTAAGACCGGCGCTATCCGAACCAACAGGTAACACGTCAAACAAGGTCTTGGCCGACGGTATGCGCATTGTAATAATTGACCCTGTAGAGATAACTCCATGGTGTTCGCACAGGGCGGCAACAGGACGAGGAACCGGTAAGCCCAATGTATGCAGAGCAGCCAGGATATGAAACTCCCTGAATGGCCTGGAGCGGGACAGCGTGGTAAAGAAGTAGCTCTGCCGGCTTAATTTGGCAACCCATCCGCCACGCAGGTATTGTCGTAATACGACCGCGCCAAAGGGCGCATCGATAAACCACGCACTGCCGCGCCCGGCGGCTTCTCCGACCAGTGCCTGTGAAGACCTCCAATGGCCAGGATCAAATAATTCTGCGCCCGGTGATTCCACACAATCCGCATCATAGGTGATAGCCAGGTTGTCTTGTATGTATAGCTTGGGTTTCATTTGCGGTTTATTCTAATGCACAAAGCCCGATAGGGGCAGATGTACTTGTATTGGCCTGCAAATTGCACCAGTATCTTAGGCGACGGCACCGGGAAAAGGTGTCATCAGGAACACAGGGTGTCCAGGCAAAATCCTGCCTGGTATTTGAGAAAACGTTTCGAGGGTAGTCAGTGTCCCAATTCTCCATTTGTATCATGCGACTGTCGGCCATCGGTGATGTCACCCATGTCGTGCCGGTGATCCGCGCCATCCGTCAACATCGCCCCGAAGCAACCATCACCTGGATCATCGGGAAACTCGAGGCACGCCTGTTAAGTGGCTTATCGGATGTCGAATTCATCGTCTTTGACAAAAAAGGCGGTCTCGCAGAAGCCCGGCAATTACGACGTACATTGAAGGGCCGTAAGTTTGATGTCCTGCTGCACATGCAGGTTGCCGCGCGGGCCAATCTGCTGAGTAAACTGGTTAAGGCGCCCGTTCGAATCGGCTGGGACAAACCCCGCTGGCGTGACCGCCACCAGTGGTTTATCAACCAGTCTGTCAGAAGTGTTCCTTTGCAGCACCAGGTCGATGCATTCCTGGAGTTTGCCCGGGCGCTTGATGTGCCAGTCGATAGACCTGTCTGGAATCTGCCCGTCGCCCCCCAGGACACGGAATGGGCCGATCAGATCCTGGGTGACAGCCACCAGCCCATCCTGATGATCAGCCCCTGCTCCAGTCACCCGTTGCGAAACTGGCAGCCAAGCCGTTATGCCGAAGTCGCGGATTTTGCAGTTGATAAGCTCAACATGCGGGTGGTGCTCACAGGCGGTCCATCCGACTTGGAGATCAATACCGGACAAGAGATAGAGGCAGCCATGCACGCACAGGCACAAAACCTGATCGGCAAGGATACGATCACCCAGTCTGTCGCCCTGTTAAAAAAAGCAACGCTTGTGATATCCCCGGACTCCGGACCCGCACACCTGGCCTCGGCGGTTGGCACGCCTGTGCTCGGTTTGTATGCAGCTACACCCAGCAAACGCTCCGGGCCCTACAACAGCCTTGATTTGTGTGTTGATAAATATACCGAGGCAGCACAAAAGTTTCGACACACCAAGCCGGATACCTTGCGCTGGGGTCAGCGGATAGAATACCCCGGCGTGATGGACCTGATAGAAACCGGGGATGTTATTGATAAACTAAAAGAATTTATGCGCCGTCAGGAATAGTCCTGGTAGGACTTTTCTTCAACCATTTCAGAACCAAGGTAGATATTCAGTTCTTTCTTCGCATCCGCGCGACGGTCATTGGTGACGTATACGCTGCGGGCCAGTTCGATAAAGCGTTCATCAAACTCCCTGGCGCGCTCCTTGTCGCGGATATCGTCTTCAATTTCCCACAGGTCTTCATTGATCGACTTCAGCTTGGCATGAATACGGCGAACATCATCATCCACGTCGACAAATTTTTGCCATGAAGCCCGCAGCAGTTCCAGTTCACGATTTACATTGACGAGTTTGTCCGGATCACTAATGCGTTCGGATTTGATTTCCAGAATCGTGATTTTGTCCAATACCTCACCGGGTGAAACCGGTACATGAATGATTTCCATAGCTATACCTTGTGTTCTTAATCGCTGAAATGGGGTCAGAGTCAAGTGCCAGGGTAATTCTATCCATTATTAAACATGCGTACTACTACTTACTCTGGCACTTCACTCTGACCCCGCTTTAATTTCCACAGTGTTTTGCTCACGGAGATCAGGTTGTTGGTGACCCAGTACAGCACCATTCCTGCCGGAAATGTATAAAACAACACCAGGAAAGCCAGTGACATCGTTAGCAGATTTCGTGCATGTTTGCGCCGTTGCGCTGCATCCATGGCAGGATGATTGTGTAATCTGGAGTCAAGAAACGAAAAACCGGTCATGATGAATGGCAGTAAATTGAAATACTCACCGAAAAACGGCAGCTTGAATGGCAACTGCAGAAATGCATCCGGCAGTGACAGATCCGCGATCCACAGGAAGACCTCCCCGGACAGGTGGATATTTTCCGCCAGCATATTGAATGCACCAATAAATACCGGTATCACCACCAGCACGCCGGCAAGGCTTTTCAGGCTATACAGTGGATGGACCTTTGCATCCTTGTACATTGCAATGATCTTTTCAGATTGCTCCGCACCCTTGTAGTTTTTTTTGATCTCACTCAGCATCGGTGCCAGGCGTGCGTCAATTTCATGCACCTGGTCCTGCAAGCGCTCAGCCATTTTACTCAGGGGTCGCATCATTATGCCGACCAGTAATGACAGGACCATGACTGCCAGGCCCCATTGCGGAACCACAACCGCTATGGCACTGAGCAGGTAATATAATGCCTGGCAAATCCAGCGCAACCAGAACCAAAGACCGGAATACATCAGGCTTTCAAGTTCGGGGGCAGCCTGCGACAGCGCCCGGGGCTCTATCGGGCCCAGGTACACGCTCAATTCAACACCGCCATCTGCCGCCAGGGAAGACACCTGGATACTGGCATCTTTTACGTCTTCACCTGTCAGGGGCGTTATAGCCAACGGCTCTGCAGACTGCATCATGACTGTCCAGAAACGGTTTCGAAACCCAAACCAACCGTCACTTGTGTGTGTGACTTCCTCGGTTTCATCCAGCCCGATGGTCTCCACTGAACCATCATCGAAAACCAGGTAACGGCTCTGTTCCAATAAATAGCCAAAACCACTGGATGGAGCCGGCCTGAAAGCCTCACCACTTGAAAGAGTGGCCGAACCGGATTTGGATGACGCCAGGGAGATCAACCAACCCTGGTCTGGAATTTGCCAGCGATGCACAACACGTCCAGACTGATCGGTGACAGACAGTGTTGTTAAGGAGTCAACTTTGTCTTGAGTCAGCTGCAGTTGCCCGGATGAATTCTGGTCCAGAACCACCATCCCCTGTTTTCCGGAAAGCACACGCCTCTTGGATCCTTCTGCGGCACAACTGGGGAAACAGGCTTCTGCGTGGATCAGG
Source organism: uncultured Lysobacterales bacterium (assembly GCA_937974465.1). Lineage (GTDB taxonomy): Bacteria > Pseudomonadota > Gammaproteobacteria > Xanthomonadales > SZUA-36 > SZUA-36. The sequence goes on from CALJWY010000141.1 coordinate 3,901, forward strand.
TCTCCCTGCTCGCTGAACTTCAGTTGCAGGGAATCCGTATCAACTTGTACATCAGCACTCACTACCATGGACGACGCTAGCAAGAAGACAACTACACAGTATTTGAATTGTTCGATCATTATTTATAAAAACCGTGTTTTTTGTGCATGCTGCAGTTGCTTGGATCCAGGCGGGTTAGCGCAGATAGCAAGGTCATTAAAATTTGGCTTCACGGAGATACAGAACCGAATGGGTGAGCGCTTTCTCAATACTTTCACTTAGGGAAACAAATCCTGGAATGAGCAGCATAAACTGCGCATTTATCCACTGGACAGATTACAAACTCAAATGGCTGGCCTTGCTCAGGCAGGATGACTCACAACCCACAACCAGATACCACAACTCACCAGGTAGAGCGAAATTGGCAACTCACCATTGCGAATCAATGACTGGTAGGTATCCCAGCCTTCTGCCTTCAGATCTGCAAAACGGAACTTGCCGGGGATAATCGCACGGATATTCTTGCTCCATGCCCGCCATTCGTCTTCAAAGATACGCTCGAGCTTACTGTCTTCGTAGGCAATGGCTGCCGGATACCAGATCAGGAAAAATAAGGCAACAACCGCAACCACGTACAAATTTGCACAGGCAATTGTAAAACCGATCAGGATCAGAAAATTACCCAGGTATAGAGGGTGCCGGACAAGCGCATATGGTCCGGTAGAGGCGAGCTGTTTGTTCTTGTGGATAAAGCCGGCAGCATAGATACGGAAAACCTGTCCAACAAATGCCATTGCCAGACCTGCAATCACCGTCCCTGCATCGGGCTTCGCGAAATAGGCACACACGGCCACCAGTAATAGACCAATACCCTGGCGCAATATCTCATTGAATCGGATGCGATCATATAGACCCATCAGGCCTGTCCTGCTCCCCATCCGTGTGGTTCGTTCATTAACCATGTGTGACTCCCGTGAATAAGCGCTGATTTTACAAGATTTCAGCGCTAGATATGACTGTTTTATCGATCAAATGCCCCCGAACCCAAACAATTGGCACTGTCATCCCCGCGCAGGCGGGGACCTCCATGCTCTCGCGCAAAGTTAGAAATGCACATTCAAATGCTACGCTATCGCAAGGAGGTCCCGGACATTTGCTTTGCAAATTCCGGGATGACAGTGCTATCACGAGCTTACATACGGATTCGGAACAAAAAAATGCCCGGACAAGCCGGGCATTTTCGGTAACTCTCAGTAAAGAAAAATCAGTCGTCTTTACCAACCTCTTTCATAGACAGGCGTACACGGCCCTGTTTGTCCACTTCGAGAACCTTGACCTTGACGATCTCGCCTTCTTTGACCACGTCGGTCACATTCTCAACACGCTCGTCAGAGAGCTGTGAGATGTGTACCAGGCCGTCACGGCCGGGTGTCAGTGAGACAAAGGCGCCGAAGTTCATGATCTTGATGACCTTGCCTTCGAAGATCTGTCCTGGCTCGATATCAGCGGTGATCTGCTCGATACGCTTACGGGCGTCGTCACCAGCTTCCTTGTTAACAGAACCAATGGTGATGGTGCCGTCATCGGCGATATCGATGGTTGCACCAGTCTCTTCGGTGATGCTGCGGATGGTCACACCACCCTTACCAATCACGTCACGGATCTTGTCAGGATGAATCTTGATCGTAACCAGGCGTGGTGCAAACTCGGACATTTCGCCACGTGGCTCGCTGATGACCTTGTTCATTTCACCAAGGATGAAATTACGGCCTTCGTGCGCCTGTGACAGTGCGATGCGCATGATTTCTTCATTGATACCTTCGATCTTGATATCCATCTGCAAAGCAGTGATACCGTCAGCCGTACCGGCAACCTTGAAGTCCATGTCACCCAGGTGATCTTCATCACCGAGAATGTCACTCAATACTGCGAAACGATCGCCTTCCTTGATCAGACCCATGGCGATACCGGCCACTGGTGCCTTGACAGGAACGCCAGCGTCCATCAGTGCCAGGGATGTACCACAAACGGAAGCCATTGAGCTGGAGCCGTTGGATTCGGTAATCTCTGAAACCACACGAATCACGTAGGGGAAATCTTCGATACCCGGCAATACAGCTGTCACACCGCGACGTGCCAGCCAACCGTGGCCAATCTCACGACGCTTCGGCCCGCCGGCAAAACCGGTTTCGCCAACGCAGAACAGCGGGAAGTTGTAGTGCAGCATGAAGGGGTCTTTGTATTCGCCATTCACGGCGTCAATCATCTGTGCATCACGGGTGGTGCCGAGCGTTGTTGTCACAATGGCCTGGGTTTCACCACGGGTGAACAAGGCCGAGCCATGGGTGCGAGGCAGAATTCCGGGCTTGACGGTGATCGGACGCACGGTGGTGACATCACGGCCATCAATACGCGGATTACCGGACAAAATGTGGTCACGAACCAGGAACTTCTCCAGTTTGTAAAAAGCGCCGCCAACGTCAGCAGCACTTGGAGCATTCTCGTCTTCCTCGTTACACAGGGCTTCAATAGCGGCATTTTTTACTTCGGCAACCGCAGCCTGGCGGTCCATTTTGTCGGCAATGGCATAGGCGGCAACAAGACCGTCTTTGGCGGCCGCTTCAACACTGGCCTTGAGGGCCTCATCTTCAGGCTGTGCTTCCCAATCCCAGGATGTAACACCGGCTTCTGCAACCAATTCATTGATGGCAGTCACAACCGCTTTCATGGCATCGTGGCCAAAGGTTACAGCACCCAGCATTATCTCTTCAGATAAAAGATCTGCTTCGGACTCAACCATCAGAACGGCTTTCTCGGTACCGGCAACCACCAGGTTCAGCTTGGATTCTTCAAGCTGTGAAGTGGTCGGGTTCAACACATATTCGCCATTGATATAACCTACCTTTGATGCGCCGATCGGGCCACTGAACGGCATACCCGACAGCGCCAGCGCTGCAGAAGTACCAATCAGGGCTGGGATATCGCCATCGATATCCGGGTTGGAAGAGATCAGGTTGGCTGTAACCTGTACTTCGTTAAGAAAGCCCTTTGGAAATAATGGGCGGATCGGGCGGTCAATCAGACGACACGTCAGGGTTTCTTTCTCAGTGGGGCGTCCTTCGCGTTTGAAGAATCCACCCGGGATACGCCCTGCGGCATAGAATTTTTCCTGGTAATTAACTGTCAACGGAAAGAACGACTGGCCGGGCTTGGCCTCTTTCCTACCTACAACAGCAACCATAACCACGGTGTCGGCCATGTTGACCATGACGGTGGCGCTTGCCTGGCGGGCAATTTCGCCGGTCTCGATAGTGACTGTATGTTCACCAAATTGAAATGACTTTGTCAGTTTTTGCACTTTAGTTTCCTACTTTATGTGAAGGACCACCTGGCCCTTTTACGCCTGCTTTCAGGCAATACTTTCAAATACGGTCAAGCTCTGCCGGAATACTGATTTCGGCAGGTTCTGACCATTTGTAATGGACAAAAAGATTAACGACGCAAACCAAGACGTTCGATCAGGCCACGATAGCGCTGGATATCTTTCTTCTTCAGATAATCCAACAGGCTGCGACGCTGATTGACCAGGCGCAATAAACCGCGACGTGAATGGTGGTCATGTTTGTGTAATTTAAAGTGATTGGTGAGGTGTTGAATCCGTGAGGTCAGCAATGCGACCTGGACTTCTGGCGATCCGGTATCATTTTCCGAACGCTTAAACTCGCTTACAACTTTACTTTTTGATTCTGCATTTATAGACATGGTTCCATCTCCATGAATAGAGCCCCATGATTTCCGCAAACAACCATTGCATGATTACGATGGCATCTGGCGAAAACCGGTAGCCCCGGGTTTTCGTTAGCCGCCCATTTTAACTGCTAATACCTGTTGCAGACAAGTATTACCACGGAGAAGAGAAAGATTGTGGACGCTGATCCGGCAATGCCATTACGCCAAACCAACATCATCACAAACAATTGCCACCGTGATCCCCGCCTGCGCGGGGATGACGGTGCCAGGGGTTAGTTCCGCATTTCCGGGATGACGGTGCCAGGGGTTAGTTCCGCATTTACGGGGCGACGGTGCCAGGGGTTAGTTCCACATTTACGTCATCCCCGCGCAGGCGGGGATCTCCATAGCCTCGTGCTGAAGTAAAAATGCACAATCAAACGCTACGGTAGCGCACGGAGATCCCGGACAATGCTTCGCATTTCCGGGATGACGGTGCCAATGTAGGTGCGGCCGGTCGCGAATCTGTCGGGGTGGTGCGGTACCTGAATTATTTGCCGCGGGGGCGCGCCTTCTAAAGGTTGAAGACCTTTGCCGGGCGCAGTATTCCGTCAACTTGCAAATTTGCCAGGCCCAATATGCTGCCTTGCGCAGCATAGACCCGGACCTTTCCGGCATGTAAGCCATCCCCTGAGAAAGGAAAATGGTTCCCATGCATGAACTTGCCTTGCTGCTCCGGGTTCAG
>CALJWY010000142.1 GCA_937974465.1 uncultured Lysobacterales bacterium
CGGCTATGCCGTGGCAGTCTTCGCCCAGATAACCTGACACTGTTTCATAATAGGAATTGGATAGCCCCGTCTACGTCTGTCGACTACGCCGTGGTTAACCAAGGCGTAGCCCCATAGCGTGTATTGCTATGGGGCGAAGACTGGTCATGACGCAAACACTTAAAAATGCCTGGAAAGCCCTGCGCCGCAACTATTGGGGTGCCCTGGCAATGGACGCTTTTCTGCTGGTGCTGGCTTTTACGCTGATCAGCATGTGGCAGACACGTGGGTTGCCCGATGATGACCACACGCCATCACTGGAGTTAATGTGGCTGGATGATATGCAGGCTGAATCCATCATGGTAGCCGGGGAAGTGGGGGTGGTATATTTTTTTGCACCGTGGTGTTTTTACTGCAAGCACAGCATCGATAACCTCGACAAATTGGTGGCCGACGGCAGCCTTGCCTGGGCACGAACCGTTGCGCTGGATTACGCAAGCCTTGACGAAGTACGTGAGTTTCTCAATGAGACCGATGTAGACCTTCCCGTGTTACTGGGTGGCCCGAAAACCAGCACCGACTGGAACATAAGGGCATTTCCAACCTATTTCGTCATTGATGAAAACGGGCAAATCGCCAGTCGTTCGGTGGGTTACTCAACCAAAATCGGCCTGCAATCAAGGGTATGGCTAAACCGGAAATGATCTCGCTACGAACCGAAGCAATAACGCGGAGATCCCCGCCTGCGCGGGGATGACGTTTCCTTGCGGGGATGACGTTCCTGCGCGGGGATGACGTTCCTTCACGGGGATGACGTTCCTTCGCGAGGCTGGCAGTGCCAATGGCTTGGTTCGAAGTGCTATTTCTGCAATAACCCCAATTCCCGTGCGTGGTAACGCAGGTGGTCATCAATAAAGCTGGCGATGAAAAAGTAGCTATGGTCGTAGCCGTCCTGCATGCGGACATCCAGCGGGTGATGGGTGCAGATACAGGCCTGTTCGAGACTGCCGGGTTTTAATTCTTCACCGAGAAATTCATCATCCATTCCCTGGTCAATCAGGATGGGCAGTTGTTTGTCCACGTGGCATACCAGTTGCGTCGCATCCCAGTCACGCCAGTCGTTGCGGTCTTCGCCAAGGTAATGACTAAAGGCCTTAATACCCCAGGGGGTGACCGACGGATGACAGATTGGCGCAAATGCCGAGACAGAAACGTAGCGATCCGGGTCTTTCAAAGCACACATCAAAGCCCCGTGACCGCCCATGGAATGGCCGCTCACACTGCGCTGATCAGTGACGGGTAGCGCGGTTTCCACCAGCGCCGGCAGTTCCCGGGTGACATAGTCATACATGTTGTAATGTTTGGACCAGGGCGCTTGGGTCGCGTTGACATAAAAACCGGCGCCGGAACCGAAGTCCCAATGATCATGTTCTCCGGGAAGGTCGGTGCCACGCGGACTGGTATCAGGGCACACGATGGCCATGCCCAGCTCTGCAGCCAGACGCTGGGCGCCGGCTTTCTGGGTAAAGTTTTCATCGCTACAGGTCAATCCTGAAAGCCAGTACAGCACCGGTACGGGACCGGTTTCAGCCTGCGGAGGCAAAAACACACCAAAAACCATGTCACATTGCAATGATTCGGCGCGATGCCGGAAGCGCAACTGTTGTCCGCCGTGGATTCGGTTGCGTGAGATTTCGGTGAGGTTTGCCATCCTGTTAACCCTAGAATATGACAACCGAGCGAATGCTCTCGCCCGAATGCATGAGGTCAAATGCCTTGTTGATATCTTCGAGACCCATGGTATGGGTCACCATGTCGTCAATATTGATCTTGCCTGCCATGTAATTGTCGACATAGCCGGGTAATTCACTGCGCCCGCGCACACCGCCAAATGCTGTGCCCCGCCAGACCCTGCCAGTGACCAACTGGAATGGCCGTGTGCTGATCTCCTGGCCGGCGCCGGCCACGCCGATGATGACAGATTCGCCCCAGCCTTTATGACAGCATTCCAGCGCAGAGCGCATGACATCGGTATTACCAATGCATTCAAATGAGTAGTCCACGCCGCCGTCGGTCAGGTCAACGATGACGTCCTGTATGGGTTGATCATATTTGCCAGGGTTGACGAAGTCTGTCGCGCCCAGCATTTTAGCCATTTCAAACTTGTCTTCATTCAGGTCGACCGCCAGGATGCGTGAAGCACCAGCCATCACGGCTCCCTGCACCACGCTCAAGCCAATACCACCCAAACCGAATACCGCGACACTGGACCCCGCTTCAACCTTGGCGGTATTGAGCACGGCACCGATGCCGGTGGTGATGCCGCAGCCGAGCAGGCAAACCTTGTCCAACGGCGCCTGCGGGTTGATTTTTGCCAGTGAAATTTCCGGCATGACGCTGTATTCGGAGAATGTCGATGTGCCCATGTAGTGATAGAGCGTTTCACCGTTCAGTGAGAACCTTGAAGTGCCATCCGGCATTAAGCCCTGGCCCTGTGTAACTCGAATTTTCTGGCAAAGGTTGGTTTTTCCAGACAGGCAGAAACTGCACTCTCCACATTCAGGTGTGTACAGCGGGATCACGTGGTCGCCGGGTTTGACACTGGTGACCCCCGGCCCAATTTCTTCAACCACTCCACCACCTTCGTGGCCAAGGATGGAAGGAAAGATACCCTCGGGGTCGGCCCCGGAAAGCGTGAATGCATCGGTGTGGCAAACGCCCGTAGCAACCATGCGCACCAGCACTTCTCCGGCCCTGGGCGCCTGTACATCGACTTCGGTAATTTCCAGTGGTTGACCCGATGCAAGGGCAACGGCAGCACGTGATTTCATGGTTATATCTCCTTGGCTCTGTCCGGTAGCAGGCTATGGCAAACCTGACTCTAATCAGAGGGTATTTTACGCCCAGCTATGTCGGCCGGGTCAAATTTACTGTACTTTTCCCGCTCTGACTGGTGCATGGCGAGGTCGACCAGGGTTTTGAGCACCATTAAAACAACCAGCAACCCCAACGGGTTACCAAATGCAGTTGTCAGGAACGCACCGATGATAATGGTGATATGCAGAGCAACAATGCGTCCATAAGGACGCATCATCAACTCTGCGGCTTGTGTCTTTTGGTACTCGCCGCGGGCGATGAAATTACCAAAAAAAGAAAATATATGGCTGGCTGCCAGCAGTGCAACCGCCAGTAACATACTGCCACTCAAAAAGGTCAGAGCATCAACCGGGCCCCGGGAGATTTGGTTGGGGTCCAGGTCGCCAAACATCGAAAACAGAAATACACCATGCCCGTAGCAAAACATCCCGTAGTGGATGATAAAAAATGGAATCAGGAACAGCTTGATCGCGGTGCCCTGCTGGGGCGATTTACCGCTGGCCACCGACATTTTGAGTACATTGATACCGCCAATGACCAGGTTTTCCACCCAATACAAGAATACGATATCAAATACACTCCAGTTCCATTCGACAACCGCCACGATCAGACCGATATTGACTCCGACCAGGACCCACGATGAAGGCCGCTGAAATGCTTCTGCCAAACCGTCCCTGCTCAAAAACAGCTGGTTTTTCAATCCCATAGCGGGTCCACCTTGAGGATGATCATTTCAGTGCTATCACCGGCCGTGCCGCGGGCAGACCCGAGTGGATAGTTATTGTCATTGATGATGGTAATGGTGGTGCGACCCTCTACAGCAAGGCTTTCTATGGTCCAGAAAGGAAAGGTAAAAGTATTTTGCCCATCCTGGTTAAGATCGTCGGGGTCTTCGATATGTAATAAATCTGCGACCAGGTTTTTATCCAGGTAGCCCTGCTCATCAAGCTGCGTGAAGTCAATCCTATAGACCCTTTTCAGAACTGCTTCGGCACCTTCCCTGGAATCCCTTTCGATTACCAGGCCCTGGGTTTCGTTATATAGAGTGAAGTCGCCGATCGCGGTCGCTTCGGCATCCAGGCGGTAGCGGTAACTGGGCGTTAGGGCATTTTCATTCAGAAAGCCGGCCTCATCGGTGTCGAAGGTATAGATGTTCAAGCCCGGCTGTCCACCGCTGACTTCACCTTCCAGCATCGGGTAAAGGGTTTTGCCATCGGGTGACTGGGCCATGCCTTCAAATCCACGCGAGCGGGGCAGGGTGGTGGTTTCCCCGGTTGGGTTTTCGTCGGAGGCGAGTCCGGCAAGCGTGAACGGTGGTGCAAGCAATTTGCCGCTCTGATCAAAGTGCAGCACTGCGGGCATAAATTCTTCACCCACCCAGACACTGCCATCCGGGTCTTTGCGGAAAGACTCAGGATCCAGATCCGCTCCTGTCAGCAGACCATCGTTGGGACGCACCAGGGTGTAGGGCAGGTGATGATCAGGGTCGGACAGGTGAGTAACGGCATCAATATTGATACTGCCATTGCCCCCGTTCCGGGTCCGGAATTCGGGATGGATTCGATACCAGCTCAACAGGTAGTCGGAAGAATTTTTGCGCGTGCCGAAGCCATTGTCGCTGAGTGCAAGATAAAAATGCTTGTCCACCTTCACCAACGAGGAAACACCCTGTACAGGCTGTTGATTCAGGAAAGGAGG
>CALJWY010000143.1 GCA_937974465.1 uncultured Lysobacterales bacterium
GGCTTGGCGAGTCAGTCTGCCTGGCATTGCGAGAGCCGTCTTTAGGGCCCTGTATGGGGATCAAGGGTGGCGCCACGGGTGGCGGTTATAGCCAGGTGATTCCGGCAGATCGGATTAACCTGCATTTCACCGGTGATTTTCATGCCATCACCACTGTGAATAACCTGATTTCGGCAACTGTCGATAACCATATTTTCCAGGGAAATGAGTTGGGTCTTGATCCGCGCCAGATCGTCTGGCGGCGTGTGATGGATATGAATGACCGTAGTCTACGGAATGTCGTGATTGGTCTTGGTGGGAGGATGCAAGGTATTCCACGAGAGGGTGGTTTTGATATCACCGCGGCATCGGAAATCATGGCCATACTGTGTCTCGCCAAGGATATGGATGATCTGCGCAGCAGGCTGGATAACATCCTGATCGGTACCACCTGGAAAGGCGCCCCTGTCTACCTGAAAGAGATGAACATCACCGGCGCCATGATGGTATTGCTGCGTGATGCTGTTCACCCCAACCTGGTACAAACCCTGGAGGGCACGCCCTGTTTTATGCACGGTGGCCCGTTTGCAAATATCGCCCATGGTTGTAACAGTGTTCTGGCCACGCAGATGGCGATGCATCATGCGGACTGGACCATCACCGAAGCTGGTTTTGGTTTTGACCTGGGTGCTGAGAAGTTTTTCCACATCAAGTGTCGTTCAGCCGGGCTCGACCCCGATGCAGTGGTGGTGGTCACGACTTTGCGGGCACTGAAACTGCACGGCGGCAACGCCAAGGACGATCTTGAAAAACCAGATACGGAAGCGGTTCGCCGTGGCCTGGAAAATCTCGACAAGCACATTGAGAGCGTATCGCATTTCAACAAACACCCGGTTGTGTGTCTGAATCGTTTTGTCAGCGATACCGATGAGGAAATCCGTATGGTTAAGGAGCGTGCGGAGGCACACGGGGTATCTTTTGCCGAATCAAGACATTTCACCGAGGGTGGTAAGGGTGCGGAAGACCTGGCCCGCGAAGTGATAAGGTCGATTGAAGATAATAAACCGTGGTCACCGCTTTATGATCTCGAAGATACGCTCTACGAGAAGGTACACAAAGTTTGCCGGGACATGTATGGCGCCAATGACGTGGCATTCAGTAAAGAGGCGGAACATGACCTTAAGCTCATCCGTGAGCTGGGTTTAAACAAGTTACCGGTCTGTATTGCCAAGGCGCCAAGTTCGCTTTCGGACGATCCTAACCTGCATGGCCGGCCGCGCGATTTCCAGGTCACGGTGCGCAACATTCAGGTCAGTGCCGGCGCCGGCTTCCTGGTCATCCTGACCGGCAGAATCATGAGAATGCCCGGCTTGCCACGGCGACCAAAGGCCGAGCAGATTGAATTGCTGCCGGATGGCACAGTGATTGGTGTTGGTTAATGCGGACGATGCGATAACCGCCAATAAGCCATTAAAACGGGTGCAGGCTTTGCGGCTTGCAGCCGTAACTACCCCATGATTGTGCTGACATATTCCGCCAGCTTCAAGACAGCTTCGCTGGCATGTTCCCTTTTATACAGCAGGTGAATGCCTACCTTTCCGAGTTTTGGGAATTTACTCGAGAACGGCAATATCCTTAATGAGTCCGGTACGGTTTTTTGCGCCAGTACCGTCACCCCCAGTCCTTCCTCAATCGCCGACGTGATGCCGGTGATATCCTGGTTGGTGTAGGCGATTCTCCAGGGCCGGCCAGAGATTTTCAGGGTCCTGATGGCTCGCGAACGATACAGGCACGGGGTTGGGGCGACGATCAACGGCAAGGGTGATTGCAAATGTGTATCGTAGGCGGCGCTGGTTACCCAGACCAGGTCATCCGCACCGATGAATGAAGCCCGGCTTTTTGAGGGGGCATCCTGGAGACCCAGTATCAGGTCGTAGTTGCCGAGGTGCTGGGCAAACAGCTTTTCGCTCAAATCACTGATAATTTCGAGCGTGACGGCTGGATAGGACTGTGAAAACCGCCCCAGAATTTTTGGCAGCAATGTTGTTGCAAACTCGCTGGGGATACCGAAACGAATACGACCCGTGATGGTGGGTTGGGTGAGTTCTGCCAATGCCTCATCATTAAGGGCCAGAATCTGCTGTGCATAAGTCAGCAGGCGATCACCCGCAAGGGTGAGTTCCAATTGCTGGCCGCCGCGAAAAAACAGTTGAGAATCAATTAGCTCTTCCAGTCGCTTGATCTGCAGGCTGACGGCGGGCTGTGATCTGCCGAGCAATTGGCCGGCCACGGTGAAGCCGCCTAACTCGACCACGGTCACGAAGGAACGAAGCAATTCCATGGGTATATTACGCACTGTTTTTGCCTATTAATAATATTAATCAATAGATATTAAATATAAATTTTACAAATGACTAGCCTTAATTTAGCATCTAGTTAAATCAAACGTCGGCCGTTTGCAGAGCAAAATCATACACAGCCGCCCAGGGACGCGTTCGCGAGCCTTGTTGGCGTTATCAATTCACAGTACGAGCGACCGGCACTTACTGGCCCAAACATGTCCCAAAACATGCTTGGCCAGGCCTGGTTAATGCGGTATCAACTAAATGGAATATTTATCATGAACCTTATCTCAGACCGGACTGCACTCATCCATACCGAAAATGCTTTTAAGGTTGGGCCTTATATCGCTGCTCTTGAAGAGGCCGGACACAAGGTTGTCAAATGCAACCTCGGTGAACCCGATTTCTGCACACCGGTTCATATCCGGGAAGAGGTCAAGGCGCAGCTGGACAAGGACAATACCCACTACACCAATCCACAGGGTATTCCTGGTTTAAGAAAAGCCATTGCCAGGTATATCGGTGAGGCGCGTGGCCTTGATATCTCGTTCGAGCAGGTCGTGGTGTTCCCGGGTGGCAAACCACCCATCGGTATGTGTCAGCAGACGTATTGCAACCCCGGTGATGAAATCATTTATCCCAGCCCGGGTTTTCCAATTTATGAGTCTTTCATTCGCTACGTGGGCGCGGTTCCGGTGCCTTTACACCTGCGTGAAGACCTTGGTTTCAGTATCACCGGTGCTGATCTGGAAAAATTACTGACCCCAAGAACCAAGCTCATCTACCTGAATTTCCCTTCTAACCCCACAGGTGGTGTTGCAAGCAGGGAGCAGCTGGAAGAAATCGCCGATGTGATCAAGAGAAAATGTGATCCCAACGTACGCATTTACTCCGACGAAATCTACGAGAACATCCTGTTTGACGGTGCCGAGAATTACAGCATTGCCTCCATAGAAGGTATGGCTGAGAAAACCATCATTGCCACGGGTGCCTCCAAGTCATATTCCTGGACCGGTGGCCGCATCGGTTGGGCGGTTTTCCCGACCATCGAGGAAGCCAAGCTGTTCACCAATCTGAACATCAACTATTTCTCCTGTATTCCCCCGTATAACCAGGAGGGTGCAAGGGTTGCGATTGAATCACCATTGAGCAAAGTTACCATCGCCGAGATGAACAGCGCATTTGAAGAGCGTCGTGATTTTGTGGTCAACGCGCTGAACAGCATGCCCGGGGTAAGTTGCCAGCTCCCCAAGGGGGCATTCTATGTATTCCCGAACATCGCTGGTGTGGTTAAAAATATGAAAATCGACGAGGTTTTCGCCGCCTTACCGGAAGATGTGAAGAAAGCAACCAGCCCGTCAACGCTGTTCCAGATGTTCCTGCTTTGGAATTACCACGTCGCAACAATGGACAGGAAGTCATTTGGCCAGATTGGCACAGAAAATATGCATTACCTGCGGCTTTCAATTGCCACGGGTCTCGAAGACCTGAAACTGGGTATGGAACGCATGGCCGCCGCGATCAATGATCAGGCCGGTTTTGATAAATTTATCGCATCGCAACAGCACTTCTCCTAGAAGGAATAAAACCATGTCATTTGCACTTAATTTAACAGACCGGGGTACCGTTTATTACCCACTCGACCCCAGTGCTGATTTCGCGCTGCCGAACAAAGATCAGGACAGCTTTGAATTTTATGACCTCTGTTACAGAACCCTATGTGCGGTCATGTTCAACCATGCTTCCTCGGGGCATCCTGGCGGCAGTATTTCCAGTGGCCGTTTTGTCGAATCACTCATCTTCAACCAGATGAATTATGATTTCAGCAACCCCATGGACCGCAGTGCCGACATTATTTCCTACGCGGCGGGTCACAAGGCGCTGGGGCTGTATGCCATGTGGGCATTGCGCAACGAGGTGGTTAAACAGACACACCCTGACATGTTGCCTGAAGTGGTTCAGCAGTTGAGACTGGAAGACCTGCTGGGTTTCCGAAAAAACCCCATCACCAATACTCCCCTGTTTGTGAAGTTCAACTCCAAGCCGCTGGATGGTCACCCGACCCCTGAAACACCGTTTGTATGGCTGTCCACCGGCCCGAGTGGCGTTGGTGTTGCTGCGACCACCGGACTGGCCCTGACCCTGAAAGACATCTATGGCAAAGATGCCCCCGGAGTCCATATCATTGAAGGTGAAGGTGGCATGACCCCGGGACGTGTTGCGGAAGCACTGGCTGCCGCGGCCAGCTCAGGCCTGGATAATCTTTACTTCCATGTCGACTGGAACCAGTCGGCCATTGATTCCGACGCGGTTACCCGTGAAGGCGCGAAGCCTGGTGACTACGTTCAGTGGGATCCCTGTGAGTTGTTGCTGGTGCATGGCTTTAACGTCATTTATGTACCGGATGGCTTCGATTATGCACAAATACGCGAAGCACAGAAAAAGGCCCTGGAATTAAAGAATGGTAAACCTACCGGTATCGTTTACCGTACCGTCAAGGGCTGGAAATACGGTATCGAAGGTAAAAAATCTCACGGCGCAGGTCATGGTTTTTACAGTGATGCATACCTGCAGGCCCTCAAACCATTTGAAGACAAGCTGGGTCTGCAATTTCCGCGCTTTGAAGGTGAGAAGACACCGGCAAGCATAGAACAGGCGTACTACGATTCCCTGATGGTTATTCGCAAGGCGTTTGAATTGAACCAGGATTTGACCAGCCACCTCGGTGACTGGGTTGCAGAGTGCAAACAGCGCCACGCCGGCTCACCCAAAAATATCCGTGACAACGCACCGGACATCAACAAGCTTTATGCAACCGATGCGATCTCACCACGGCAACGTCCCGAAATCTGTACCTATGACGTCGGTTCAGCTCAGACCTTGAGAGGGTCGTTGGCCAATAGCCTCAACCATGTAAACCGCTTAACCAATGGCGCCGTGCTTTCTGCAGCAGCTGACCTGTATGGCTCAACCAATATTTCCAATATTGGTGATGGCTTTGCCGGTGGATTCTGGCACCCGACAGAAAACCCTGAATCACGTTTGTTCTCGGCAGGTGGTATCACCGAAGATGCAATGGGAGGCATATGCTCAGGAATCTCCTCAATGGGTTACCAGATTGGTGTTGGTTCCTCCTACGGTGCGTTTATCGCACCGCTGAACACAATTTGTGCCAAGACGCATGGTATCGGCCAGCAAATGCTTCGGCATCGTGTTCCCGGTGAGCCCAACAAGACCTTCGTCATTGTCTGTGGACACGCCGGTGTGAAAACGGGTGAAGATGGCCCGACCCACGCCGAGCCACAGGCATTGCAGGTCCTGCAGGAGAATTTCCCCGGTGATGTGATGATCAGCCTGACCCCGTGGGATCCCAATGAACTTTGGCCTTTGACCGCGGAATCCCTGCTGCAACGACCGGCCGTCCTGGCGGCTTATGTGACCCGCCCATCGGAAGTGATCCTGGATCGCAAGGCCCTGGGTCTGGCACCGGCTGAGCATGCCGTTAAAGGTGTCTACAAGCTTCTTGAAGCCAACGGGACTCCTGATGCCACCATCGTTTACCAGGGCAGCGAAGTAGCCTATGCGTTTGCCACAGATGTGCTGCCACGACTGAAAGAAAAGGGTGTCAACCTGGATGTTTATTATGTTGCCAGCGCAGAGCTTTTTGATCGCCTCAGTGATGATGAAAAGAGGGCAATCTATCCGAACTCCGCGGCCACATCGGCGATGATGTTCTCAGGTTTCACCGCTGCCACAACCTATCGCTGGATCATGTCTGAGCGGGGCAGGGAATTCACCCTGTATCCGTGGAAGTCAGGTAATTTCCTCGGTAGTGGGCGGGGTGATGTTTGTCTTGAACAGGCCGGCATGCACGCCGAAGCTCAGTGGGATGTTATCCAGAAATTTATTGCCAATAAATAAAGATCTGCAGGAGCTGAGCAGTGCGGTTCCTGTCATTTGTTGACACGGGTCCTGGTGAATGTACTTGACCGCTCTGCGCTGTTATCATGCGCGGTGCCAAATGAACTTCCTTGGAAGAAACAATGAAAATTCGGTTGTTTGCAGTATGTGCTCTGGTTTTATTTGCAGTGAATGGTGATGTGGCTTTTGCAAAAACCACGCAGGAAACGAGGCTAGACGCAGATCAGTATTACGAGCAAAAGAACTTTAACAAAGCCTATAAGTATTATTACAAGCTGGCCAAGAAGGGCGATCATCATTCCCAGCATCAGCTCGCAATGATGTACGCGAATGGCGAAGGCAAAAAAACTGACTTGAATGAAGCCTATGCCTGGTCAGTTCTGGCGGCGGAAGGTGCTGAAGAGAAGTGGCAGAAAAATAGTGACATGCTGCTTGAAAAGGTTACCAGCAAATCCAGGGCAGAAGAGGAAGCGGCCAAGCTGAAGAGAAATTATGGTGAGCTTGCATTGGAAGAAAAACAAAGAAAAGCTGAAAAACGCAAATCAAAAGGGAGCGTGGCCTCATGCACCGGTTCCAGGATAGCCTGCAAACGCAGATGAAACCTGCACCAGGCTTCTTTGATTAAAGCTCTCAAGCGTTCCCGGTCCTAGTCCACCGCCACTTCGATTTTCGTTACCCTCTGAAAACCACGCGGTAGCTTGCGGCCGCGTTTGGCACGCTCACCCCTGAAGTGTTCCAGGTCTTTCTTGCCGATGCGCATATAGCGTTGGCCTGCCCAAACCAGTATTTCATCACTCAGGGCAATGACCACCATGCCAATCATGTACTCTTCGCCGGCTTTCAGACGTTTCGGCGGTATATTGATCAGCTTGTTACCTTTGCCCTTCGACAAGGCAGGCAGATCCGATAGAGGGAAGGCCAGCAGATAACCATCGGAGGTGACGCAAACGACTGTGTCTGCATCATCTGAGAGAATCGCTGCGGGTGTCACCGGTATGGATTCCCCGGGCAGGGAAATCATGGCCTTGCCTGCCTTCATCTTGCTGTGCAGATTACCGGTTTCTGTGACAAACCCATAGCCATAAGAACTGGCGAGAACGAGTTTCTGACTGCTATCACCGGCGATCGCATACAGGAACTGCTTCCCATCAGACAAGGTAAAGCGACTGGTCAGTGGCTCACCGAGACTGCGTGCCGATGGCAGCGTATGAGCGGGCAGGGAATAGGCTCGCCCACCGGAGTCAAGAAATACGGCCTGCTGGTTACTGCGGCCCTTTGCTGAGTGCTGAAACTCATCGCCGGCTTTGAAGTTTAATGTCGACGGATCAATCTCATGTCCCTTGGCAGCGCGGACCCAGCCGGATTTGGATAACACCACGGTGCATTGTTCTGATGGAATAAGGTCTTCTTCCTTGAGGGCCTGTGCGGCCTCACGCTCATTCAGTTGTGAACGTCTTTCGTCACCGTATTTTTCGGCGTCGGCAAGTAACTCGTTTTTGACGAGGGTTTTCATCCGCTGCTTGGAACCCAGCGTTGTTTCCAGCTTCTGGCGTTCCTCATCGAGGTCTGCCTGTTCGCCACGGATTTTCACTTCTTCCAACCTGGCCAGGTTACGCAGTTTCAACTCGAGAATGGCTTCGGCCTGGGTACCCGTGATATCGAAGTGGCTCATGAGGACCGGCTTGGGCTTATCCTCGGTACGGATGATGTGGATAACTTCGTCGATATTCAGGAACGCGATCAACAGGCCTTCAAGAATGTGTAAACGGTCCACCACCTGGTCGAGGCGAAATTCAAGACGCCGTGTGACCGTATCCAGGCGGAAGGTCAGCCACTGCTTGAGCAAGGAGCGAAGATCCAGTACCTGGGGCTTGCCGCTGTTACCAATGATATTCAGGTTGACCCGGTAATTACGTTCCAGGTCGGTGGTCGCAAACAGGTGGTTCAAAAGCTGATCGATATCCACCCTGTTTGAGCGGGGCACGATGACCAGTCGTGTCGGGTTTTCATGATCGGATTCATCGCGCAGGTCTTCGACCATGGGCAATTTCTTTGCCTGCATCTGCGCGGCAATCTGCTCAAGCACCTTGGCAGGAGATACCTGGTGTGGCAATGCGGTCACAACAATATCGCCGCCTTCCTTCTCCCAGATCGCACGCATTTTGACCGAGCCATGGCCGGTCTCATACATTTTCAGTAAATCCTCCCGGGGGGTGATGATTTCCGCGTCGGTCGGGAAATCCGGCGCCGGGATGTGCTCACACAAATCAATGACGCTGGACTTGGGTTCATCCAGCAGGCGGATGCAGGCACTGACCACTTCCCGCAGGTTATGTGGCGGGATATCGGTGGCCATACCAACCGCAATACCGGTGCTGCCGTTAAGCAGTATATTCGGCAGGCGCGCGGGCAGCAGGGTGGGCTCTTTTAGGGTTCCGTCAAAATTGGGCGCCCACTCAACAGTACCCATTCCCAGTTCGGCCAAAAGCGTTTTTGCATAGGGTGACATGCGCGATTCGGTATAGCGCATTGCCGCGAAGGACTTGGGATCATCGGGTGAACCAAAGTTTCCCTGGCCATCGATCAACGGGTAGCGATAGGAAAATGGCTGTGCCATCAGGACCATGGCCTCGTAGCAGGCAGAGTCACCGTGCGGGTGAAATTTACCCAGCACATCACCGACCGTACGGGCTGATTTCTTATGCTTTGAACTTGCGCTCAGCCCCAGTTCGCTCATCGCATATATGATGCGGCGTTGGACAGGTTTAAGACCATCACCAATATGCGGCAGTGCGCGGTCCAGTACCACGTACATGGAGTAGTCCAGGTAGGCTTTTTCAGCATATTCCCTGAGCGGAATTTGTTCGTGTTCGGAAAAGCTCTGTGTAATTTCGTTCATTGGCAGTTCTTAGTGGGTTCTTCTGTAGGAGCCGCGCCCTCGCGGCGAACGGTTGATTGTTTACTAGGCACTTGCGAGGTCACCTTTGTCTTCCAGCCAGGCCTTGCGGTCTGCAGCGCGTTTTTTACCCAGCAGCATATCCATCATCTTGGTGGTCTTGTTGTCACTGTCTATGGTCAGTTGCACCAGCCGGCGCGTGTCCGGGTCGACGGTGCTCTCCCTGAGTTGTAGCGGGTTCATTTCACCGAGGCCTTTAAAACGGGTCTCCATAATCTTGCCGCGTTTCTTTTCGGCGGCAATCACATCCAGAATCGCCTGCCGCTCTTCGGCATCCAGGGCATAGTGGGTCTCCTTGCCTACATCGATACGATACAGGGGTGGCATGGCGACAAACACGTGCCCGGTTTCAACCAGGGCATGGAAATGTTTCAGGAATAGCGCGCAGAGCAAGGTTGCAATATGCAGACCATCGGAATCTGCGTCCGCGAGGATGATGACCTTTCCGTAGCGGAGTTCGGAGATCACATCGGATCCGGGATCCACACCAATGGCCACGGATATGTCGTGTACTTCCTGGTTGGAAAGCACCGCGTCAGATTCAACTTCCCAGGTATTAAGAATTTTGCCTCGCAAGGGCAAAATCGCCTGGAATTCGCGATTGCGGGCCTGTTTGGCCGAACCGCCTGCTGAATCACCCTCAACCAGGAAGAGTTCGGTTAAAGACAAATCCTGGCTGGTGCAATCTGCCAGTTTGCCGGGCAGGGCAGGTCCGGAGGTTACCTTTTTGCGCACCACCTGGCGATTTTTCTTCATGCGTTTTTGGGCATTGGAAATCGCCAGCAAGGCAATCGCTTCGCCATCGCTTACGTTCTTGTTTAGCCACAGGCTGAAGGCGTCTTTGACCACGCCGGAGACAAAGGTGGCACAGGCACGGGATGACAGGCGCTCCTTGGTTTGGCCACTGAACTGCGGATCGCTTATTTTCACCGACAGGATGTAGGCGATCTTGTCCCAGATATCGTCCGGCGCCAGGCGCACGCCGCGTGGCAGCAGGTTGTGCATTTCACAAAATTCGCGCAATGCATCGACCATGCCGGTGCGCAGCCCATTGACGTGGGTTCCGCCCTGCGCGGTCGGAATCAGGTTGACATAACTCTCCTGTAATTGACCGCCTTCCGGCAGCCAGCACAGGGCCCATCTCACCTCGGAGTCGGTACCCTTCATATCACCGGTGAATGGTGCTTCCGGAAGTCGTGTTATACCTGCCAGTGAGTTATGCAGATAATCCTCAAGACCCTGGTTGAATTGCCATTCTTCGGTATCGCCAGTCTTGGCATCACACAGTGTTACATGCAGGCCGGGGCAGAGTACGGCCTTGGCCCGTAACAGGTGCCGCAGTTGCTTATAGGAGATTTTTGGGCTGTCGAAGTATTTTGCGTCTGGCAGGAACCGGATACGTGTGCCGGTATTGCGCTGGCCAACCGTGCCGATCACCTTCAGGTCGCTGACTTTTTCTCCATTCTGAAGCCCCATGTGGTATTCCTGGCCATCACGTTTGATCCAGACATCAAGGTCGGTGGACAAGGCGTTGACCACGGAAACACCAACACCATGCAGGCCGCCGGCGAACTGGTAGTTTTCATTAGAGAATTTACCGCCCGCATGCAGACGGGTCAGGATCAGCTCAACACCCGGAATACCGTGCTCGGGATGGTTGTCCACCGGCATGCCGCGGCCATTGTCGGTAACTTCAATGGTGCCGTCTTCATGCAGGGTGACTTCTATGTCTTTGCAATACCCGGCCAGCGCTTCGTCAACGCTATTGTCGATAACTTCCTGGATCAGGTGGTTGGGGTGACTGGTGTCAGTGTACATGCCGGGGCGGCGTTGTACGGGTTCTAGACCGGTCAGGACTTCAATATCCCGGGCCTGGTACTGTTTGCTCATCTGGTTCCGTTTCTTGGTGAAATTTTCACGTCCAAGTGGTGCGTGAAAAGGGGTGATTTACAATGATTGATCATCCTTAATTATACGGTGAATTCAATCCGATTTGTGGCCAAAACTGAAACCTGCAGTCACGGTAGCTGCCGCAGTGCCGAGGATTTGCAATTCGGTAAATACACGTTTGTACCTTAAGCCAAAAGTCGGAATTATTGCAGGGGCGACACCCAGGCTGTTGAGTGGAATCTTGTCCTCGTAAGGTTCCTTGTAGCCGTGCAGTAAACCACCGGTTAACTTGAAATACGCCCAGTCCTTGCTGAACAGAGGCCATGAATAGCCTGCATACAGGTACTGGCTGGGTTGGCCAAAAGAGTTGTCAAAATGGGCAAAACCATAAAGCCATCGATTGGTGGTCTCAAATTCAAGGTTCAGCAACTTGGAACTGTTGACATGCTCAGGATCGGGGCTCCAGTGCTTGGTGTACAGTGATGTCTGAAAGCGCCACTCGGCAATCTCCATCGCACTGGCGCTGAGTGATACCAGCGACAATAACGCTACGGTTATGATTGCGGCAAGCAATTTCGAGATTGAGTGGCTTGGACCACCTGCTGCCTGGCCGGCGGTATGCTTCATTTCAAGATTCATTGATTTGGTACACAGGATCTGGACAAGCTGTACCTTTTAACACAGATTGCTATTTGCATAAAGAACAACAATTCTTTGTCGCCACAGACACAGGCGGTCGGTATAATGGTGTTCCAGAACGCATTCAAACGTAAAACAGGTTCTGGCATGACATCATTAATATTCGTTACCGGCGGTGTAGTATCCTCATTGGGCAAAGGTTTATCCGCCGCATCCCTTGCTGCGATCCTGGAAACACGCGGTCTCAAAGTAACACTGGCCAAACTCGATCCTTACATCAATGTTGACCCGGGCACCATGAGTCCGTTTCAGCATGGCGAGGTTTATGTAACCGAGGATGGCGCCGAGACAGACCTTGATCTGGGCCACTACGAGCGCTTTATCGGTACACGAATGAGCCAGGTGAATAACTTCACCACGGGTCGTATTTATAACAATGTAATTGCCCGCGAACGGCGTGGAGATTATCTCGGTGGCACCGTCCAGGTGATTCCGCATATAACCGATGAAATCAAAAGGAACATCGTCAAGGCGGCAGAGGGCTATGATGTGGCATTGATCGAGATCGGTGGAACGGTGGGTGATATTGAGTCCTTGCCATTCCTCGAAGCGATTCGCCAGATGGGTGTTGAATACGGCAAACAAGCGATGTTCATGCACCTGACACTGGTGCCTTATCTGAAGGCTGCCAAGGAAATCAAGACCAAGCCCACTCAGCATTCCGTCAAGGAGTTGCGCTCTATTGGTATTGCTGCGGACGTCATCCTGGCCCGTTGTGAACGTGATATCTCCGAAGATGAACGCGCCAAGATCGCCTTGTTTACCAACGTGCCAAAAGAGGCCGTGATCACGGCTCTCGATGCCCGTGAAAGTATTTATGAAATCCCGATTCTTCTGCATGAACAGGGTCTGGATGACATCGTTATCAAGCGCCTGGGGCTCGAAGCAGGTGAGGCCGACCTATCCCGCTGGGAAGAGGTGGTTGACCGTTTGAGCAATACCAGGCACGAGGTGACTGTTGCCCTTGTCGGCAAGTATGTTGAACACTCCGATGCCTATAAATCTCTGACCGAAGCCATTACACATGGTGGTCTGCGGCAACGCATTGCAGTCAATATTCTCAGGGTCGAGTCCGAACAGATCGAACAGGAAGGCATCGGGAGCCTGGATGGCGTGGATGCTATTCTTGTACCGGGTGGATTTGGAGAGCGTGGTTTTGAAGGCAAGGTGGCGGCCATTCGCTATGCCCGTGAAAATAATGTCCCCTATCTCGGAATCTGCTTCGGAATGCAGGCTGCAGTGGTCGAGTTTGCCCGCAATGTCTGTGGCCTGGAAGATGCCAATAGCACTGAAATCAACCCGGACACCAGTGCGCCGGTCATCGGTTTGATTACCGAATGGCTGGATGCATCCGGCAATGTCGAAACCCGTTCGGAGGATTCCGATCTGGGCGGTACCATGCGTCTCGGTGGTCAGCGCTGCCGCCTGCGTCCCGGTTCACTGGCGGGCAATTTATACGGCAAAGACATCATTACAGAGCGGCACCGGCACCGCTATGAGTTCAATAACCATTACCGGGATACCTTACAGAGGAATGGTATGTTGCTGTCAGGGCACTCCATGGATGAAACACTGGTCGAAATCGTGGAAATTCCGGCTCACCCCTGGTTTCTCGGTTGCCAGTTTCACCCCGAATTTACTTCAACACCACGTGACGGACACCCGCTGTTTAGCGGCTTTATTGAAGCTGCATTGAAATCAAAGCAGGGTGAGTTGCCAGCAGAAGTCGCCAGCCTGTGAAACTGTGTGGGTTTGAAGCCGGCCTGGACCAGCCTTTCTTCCTGATTGCCGGTCCTTGCGCCATTGAATCTGAACAGTTGGCGCTGGATACGGCAGAGCAGCTCAAGGACATTACCGGCCGTCTTAATATCCCATTTATCTACAAATCCTCCTTCGATAAGGCCAACCGCTCCTCCATTGATAGTTTCAGGGGGCCGGGGATGGAAGAGGGTTTACGAATATTGCAGAAGGTCAAGGATCAGGTTGGGGTGCCGGTATTGACCGACGTGCACGAAGATACTGACATCCAGGCAGTGGCGAGCGTGGTCGATGTTTTGCAGACGCCGGCATTTTTGTGCCGCCAGACCAATTTCATCACCCGGGTGGCGAGCGCCGGCTTGCCGGTTAATATCAAGAAGGGCCAGTTCTTGTCGCCATGGGAAATGAAGAATGTATCTGGCAAGGCCAAAAGCACCGGCAATGAGCAGATCATGGTTTGCGAACGCGGTGCGTCGTTTGGTTATAACAACCTGGTCTCGGATATGCGCTCGCTGGCCGTTATGCGCGATACCGGTTGTCCCGTGGTATTCGACGGAACACATTCCGTGCAGCTGCCTGGTGGCCTGGGTGATGCATCCGGCGGCCAGCGTGAATTTATCCCGGTACTGGCACGGGCAGCCGTGGCAGTTGGAATTTCAGGCCTGTTCATGGAGACCCATCCGGATCCGGCCAATGCAAAAAGTGACGGCCCCAATGCCTGGCCACTTGATCAAATGGAAACACTGTTAAAGACACTCAAGGCAATCGATGAGGCGACCAAGTCTCAGCCACTGTTATAGCAATTTACAAATCTTCAATCTGAACTTAAGCAAAGAGATATTATGACTCGAATTAAAACAGTACACGCTAGAGAAATCCTCGATTCCCGGGGCAATCCAACACTGGAGGCGGAAGTGCTTCTCGAATCCGGTGCTTTTGGTCGCGCCGCAGTCCCTTCGGGTGCATCAACCGGTGCGCGAGAGGCAATTGAATTACGTGACCAGGACCCTTCAAGGTATGGTGGCAAAGGTGTCTTGCAAGCAGTTGCAAACGTGAATGGTGAAATTGCGTCCACCTTGAGAGGTCTGGATAACTGTGCCCAGGATGTCATTGACCAGATGTTAATCGACCTGGACGGAACAGAAAACAAATCCCGCCTGGGCGCCAATGCCCTTTTGGGTGTTTCCATGGCCAACGCCCACGCCATGGCAAACCACCATAAGCAGCCCCTGTGGTCGTGGTTGAGCAGTGGCGCGCCAACGGAATTGCCGGTACCAATGATGAATATCGTTAATGGTGGCGCCCATGCCGACAATAGCGTCGACATACAGGAGTTCATGATTTTACCGGTGGGCGTCAGTTCATTTTCCGAAGGCCTGCGTTGTGGAACCGAAATTTTTCACGCTCTGAAAAGCGTGATCAGCAGTCGTGGCCTGTCAACCGCGGTTGGCGATGAAGGCGGTTTTGCTCCGGATTTACCATCCAATGAAGCAGCAATTGAAGCCGTTATGGAGGCGATTGAACTGGCAGGTTATGCGGTTGGCCAGGATGTTTATCTTGGGCTTGATGCGGCAGCTTCAGAGTTTTACCGTGATGGCCGCTATCATTTTGAATCTGAGAACCGCTCGTTTTCGTCGCGTGAATTTGCGGAATACCTGGATGGC
>CALJWY010000144.1 GCA_937974465.1 uncultured Lysobacterales bacterium
CCGACAAAGACTTTCTGGAAACGACGCTCCAATGCGGCGTCTTTTTCCATGTACTGGCGATATTCGTCGAGCGTGGTCGCGCCGATACAATGCAGTTCACCACGGGCCAGCGCCGGCTTTAACATATTGCCGGCATCCATCGAGCCCTCGGCTTTGCCGGCTCCCACAATGGTATGAATTTCATCAATAAACAGGATCACATTGCCTTCCTGCTTGCTGAGGTCATTCAGCAGGGCTTTTAAGCGTTCTTCAAACTCACCACGGACTTTTGCACCGGCGATCAACGCACCCATATCCAGCGACAGCAAGCGTTTGCCTTTCACACCTTCGGGCACCTCACCATTGACAATACGTTGCGCCATGCCTTCAACAATGGCCGTCTTGCCCACACCGGGCTCACCTATCAGAACCGGGTTGTTCTTGGTGCGGCGTTGCAGCACCTGGATGCAGCGACGAATTTCTTCATCACGGCCTATAACCGGATCAAGCTTGGATTGCTCTGCCCTTTCAGTCAGGTCAATGGTGTATTTCTCCAGGGCCTGGCGGGACTCCTCGGCATTCGGGTCATTGACCTGTTCACCACCGCGTACCTCATCGATGGCTTTTTCTATGGCTTCCCGATTTGCACCGGTTTGCTTCAAGATATCGGCTACCGGACCTTTGACATCCAGTGCTGCCAGCACAAACAATTCGCTGGCGACATACTGATCATCACGTTTCTGCGCCAGCTTGTCTGTCACTGTCAGCATCTTGACGGTGTCATTTGACAGGTTAATCTCGCCTGCAGCGCCGGACACACTGGGCAGCGAATCCAGCCGCTCACCAAGTTGTGAGCGCAGGGCATTGACCTTGACACCGGCCTTCGTCAACAGGTGACGGATTGAACCGCCTTCCTGATCGAGCAAGGCAACCATGACATGGTCCGGCTCGATCAATTGATGGTCCAGCCCGACAGCCAGGCTCTGTGCATCTGCCAGCGCCAACTGGAATTTACTGGTAAGTTTATCCATTCGCATTGTGTATTCCTCAATCTATGTTGGACTCATCCATTTGGAGTCCTGATGAGGCTTATTTGCGGCCAATAGTGTCGAAAAACAACATCTGAAAATATTTAGTACATATTATTTACCTCTTTCTTGTAAAAAATATAACATTGCCAGCCTTTAGCTCATTGGCCGTTGCCGGCACGTCCAAAAACAGATTCACAATCCGGCCCCGTGGCGTTACCATCAGGGACTGCTTCCCCCATTGGCGGGAAACTTTTGGTCGTTTAACAGATACTCTGCACCAAACCTGAAATTACAACAAAACCAGGAATTCCAATATGCTTCGCATGCCCCGAATACTAGCTACCTCGATGACCCTTGTATTGATTGCTGCCTGCTCTGAACCTCCAGCCCCGGCAGTAGAAGAAACTTCACGACCCGCAAAGCTGCATACAGTCAGCGCGACCGGCGGCGATCAATTCCGTTCTTTTCCGGGAGAAGTTCGCGCCACGGATGTCGCTGAGCTGGCTTTTCGCGTTGCTGGTGAGTTGATCGAATTCCCGGCCACGCGAGGCAAGAAAGTAGCGCAAGGCGAGCTTCTGGCCAGGCTCGATTCTTCAGATTATGAAGCATCCAGGGACGAGGCGCAGGCACAGTATGACCTAGCCAAGGCGCAATTTGACCGGGTGGCCGAACTGGTGGAACGACAACTGATTTCACAGGCGGATTATGATCAGCGTCTTGCGTTAATGAAGGTGCGTCAGTCTGACCTGACCCGCGCACGTAACAATCTTGATTACACCCGCATTTATGCCCCCTTCGATGGCGTAATTGCGCGCCGCCTGTCGGAGAACTACGAGAGTGTCGCCGCAGGCCAGGTGGTCATGATTCTGCAGACCGGCAAAATGATTGATGTCACCGTCGATGTTCCCGAATCCATTATCGCGCACATCGAACGTACCGAAATCCAAACCGAGCCTGGACCCGTCAAGGTGAGGTTCGACTCGATTGGCGATCAGACCTTTGATGCCTATTACAAGGAACATGAAGCACAGGCGGACTCGGCAACACTCACTTACAAGGTCACGGTTTCCCTGCCCATCCCCGAAGGCATTAACGTGCTTCCCGGGATGAGCGCGACGGTCATTGCCAATATTGGAAAACTCTTCGAGAGCCAGGACCAGGGCATGGTTGTACCCATTGAGGCAGTTTTCAGCGCTGAAGAAGAGGCACTGAATGCAGAAGACAAATATGTATGGGTGGTTGACCCGGAGACGATGCGGGCAGCTCGAAAAGCCGTCCAGGTTGGTCAGCTCAGCGGCTCCAGTATAGCGATACTGAACGGACTCAATGAAGGTGACGTTATTATTTCTGCCGGTGTCAACGCGGTGCAGGAAGGCATGCTGGTGCGTGCGATGGAGCGGGAGGGAGGTCTGTAATGCAGCTCGCTCAATTCGCGATCGAAAAAAAGGTCATCAGCTGGATGCTGGTGCTGATTTTCGGCGTCGGCGGGATGATCGCATTTTTCTCCCTCGGACAATTGGAAGACCCGCCATTTACCGTTAAAGATGCCAAGATCATCGTGGCTTATCCGGGTGCATCCGCCCAACAGGTAGAGGAAGAAGTCACCTATCCGGTCGAGCAGGCACTGCAACAACTGTCTTCACTGGACAAAATCAAATCAACCTCGAGTGCCGGATTGTCGCAAATCACCCCGACCATTCAAAACACATACAGTGGCGCGGAATTGCAGCAGGTCTGGGATACGCTGCGTCGTAAGATCAGCGATATGGGTGTGACCGGCGCGTTGCCGCCAGGCACATCCGAACCATTGGTGCTGGACGATTTTGGTGACGTGTTTGGCTTGATGGTTGCAGTCACAGGTGAGGGCTATAGTTACAGCGAACTGGAGGACTACGTCGACTACATCCGCCGTGAGTTGATCCTGGTTCCCGGAGTTGCAAAGGTTGAAATCACCGGCGCGCGTGAACGCCAGGTGTTTGTCGAAATATCGCAAACAAGGCTGGCCACCCTGGGCATATCCTTACAACGCATTTTTAATCTGTTGCAGACACAGAACCAGGTTTCAAACGCTGGCAGCATCCGTGCAGGATCCGAAGCTGTGCGCATTAACCCAACCGGGGAATTCACGGATGTTAAGCAGCTTGAACAATTGTTGATCAGCGACCCCGGGGCAAGTGAATTGATTTACCTCGGTGATGTAGCCACTGTTCACCAGGGTTACGCCGAAGTCCCTTCAAAAGTCATGCGCTATGGCGGTAAACAAGCCCTGGTGTTGGGAATCTCATTTACCTCCGGTGTCAATGTCGTAGAAATCGGCAAAGCCGTTCAACAGCGGGGCAAGGAGTTGGAATTCGCCCGTCCGGTTGGCATGGAAATCAATGTAATTTATAACCAGCCGGCGGAGGTAGAGAGGTCGGTTGCCTCGTTCCTGAAGAACCTGGTGGCCGCCGTGTTGATCGTCATCGTTGTGTTGTTGTTTTTCATGGGGTTCAAAAGCGGAATATTGATTGGCCTGATCCTGTTCCTGACTTGCTCCGGCACCTTTATCCTGATGCTGACACAAGGTATCGAATTACAACGAATATCCCTGGGCGCCCTGATCATTGCACTGGGTATGCTGGTCGACAACGCCATCGTCATTACCGAGGGTGTATTAATCGGCCTCAAGCGCGGTATGACCAAGCTTGCGGCAGCCAATGCCATTGTCGGGCAGACCATGTGGCCGTTGCTCGGCGCCACATTCATTGCCATTCTCGCTTTTGCGCCGATCGGACTATCGCCGGATAACACCGGTGAGTTTGCCGGCTCATTATTCTGGGTATTGTTGTTTTCTTTAATGTTGAGTTGGTTCACGGCCATGACGTTGACGCCGTTCTTCTGTGACATGTTCTTCAAGGAGGAAATCCAGACCGCGCAGGATGCCAATGAGGAGCAGGACGATCCCTACAAAGGTGCGCTGTTCGTTGGCTATAAGAAACTGCTGGATTTCTGTATGCGCCGACGCTGGCTAACCGTTGGCGCGCTGGTTGTGATGCTGGTGGCAGCCGTCATTGGGTTTGGCAAAGTGCAACAGTCATTCTTCCCGCCTTCGACCACACCAATATTCATGGTCGATTTCTGGCTGCCCGAGGGCACCGACATCCGCGCCACCGAAGAAAATGTCGTCGAGATTCAAAATGCACTCAAAAATGATGAGCGAGTAGAATTCTCGCACGCCGTGATTGGTGGAGGCATGCCGCGCTTCATGCTGACTTACACGCCGGAGGCGTCGTATTCAAGCTATGCTCAACTGCTGTTCCGGATCCGGGATGCGGAAGAAGTCGTGCCAATGATGCGGGATGTGGAGAAGTTTCTTGAAGAAAATTACCCGCAGGCAGCCATCAAGTTCCGCCGCCTGGAGATCGGACCTTCGCCACCGGCCAAGATAGAGGCCCGGTTTATGGGGCCGGATCCGGAAGTGCTACGCAGACTCGCCTATCAAGCCAAGAACATCATGCGTGAAGATCCCGGCGCCACCGGCATCAGGGATGATTGGCGGGAGCGGTCAAAGATGCTGCGACCGCAACTCAATGAGGCCAACGCGAGACGCCTGGGAATTACCAAGCGGGATCTTGATAATGCCCTGCTGATGAGTTTCTCCGGTTACAACGTGGGTCTTTACCGGGATGGCACGAACCTTATGCCCATCCTGGTGCGTCTGCCCGACGACGAGCGCTTGAACATCGACAGCATCCATGATGTGCAACTGTTCAGCAGCATCTATGAGCGCTATGTACAAATCGACGAGGTGGTCGATGAGTTCAAGACCGAGTGGGAAGACGCTTTAATCCAGCGCCGCGACCGCAAACGGACAATCTCGGTATTGACCGACCCGGATGTGTTTGGCACCGAGACCGCCAATGATCTTTTCAACCGTCTCAGGCCAAAAATCGAGGCAATAGAATTGCCTGACAGCTACTTCCTTGAATGGGGCGGTGAATACGAGAGTTCCACCGATGCGTCCAATGCCCTGGCCGCATCACTGCCGATGGGCTTCCTGTTGATGTTCCTGATCACCCTGGTGTTGTTTAACGCAATTCGTGCACCGCTGGTGATCTGGGCATGTGTACCGCTCGCAATCATCGGCGTGACGGTGGGTTTATTGGTTTTGAACAAGCCGTTTGGCTTTATGGCCATGCTCGGTTTGCTGAGTTTATCCGGCATGTTGCTCAAGAATGGCATTGTGCTGCTGGATCAGATCAACACCGAGTTGGCCACTGGGAAAGAGCCCTACCAGGCGGTATTTGATTCAGGTGTCAGCCGTGTGCGTCCGGTGGCGATGGCTGCCGTGACCACCATTCTGGGCATGGTGCCACTATTGGCGGATGCGTTTTTTGAAAGCATGGCTGCGACCATCATGTTTGGTCTTGGTTTCGCCACGGTGTTAACACTGATCGTGGTGCCCATGCTTTATGCCATGTTCCACGGCTACAAATACCGGCCGTTGGCGGAGCTCGACTGATTTAATCAAGACCCGGATCTGCCGTGATCCGGGTCCTTGTTATTTCCCCGCGCTTTTTTGGGAAAGCCCGCCGGCTTCTATGTTGATGTGACCAAAATATTCGTCATGATGGTGTGATAAACACGCGTCAGGGCTTCGAGATCGTCAAGCGCTACGTGTTCATCAATCTTGTGAATGCTCTTGTTGAGCAATCCGAACTCGAGCACCTCGGCTCCAAGTGGCGCAATGAAGCGTCCGTCCGATGTGCCGCCACCGGTATTTAATTCCGGCTGAACACCAAGTTCACTGCGGATAGCAGCAATGGTGGTCGAACGTAATTCGCCTGCCTTGGAGCGGAAGGGGTGGCCGGATATACGCCACGCCAATTCATATTGCTCAATACCATGGTCTTTAAGCAAGGCTTCTACGCGCAACTTGATGGCATCGGTTTGCGACGCCGGAGAGTTGCGGAAATTAAACCAGACCTCCGCATGGCCCGGGGTCACATTTTCGGCACCAGTACCGGCATGAAAATTGGTGACCTGGCAATTCGTTGGTGGAAAATTTTCATCCCCGCGATCCCAGCGCATGGTCGTCAAGGCACTCAAAAATCCAGCGAGACGATGAACCGGGTTATCCAGCTTGTCCGGAAACGCACTGTGGCCCTGGATGCCATGCACCGTCAGCCGGGCATGAGTTGAGCCACGGCGACCAATCCGGATGGTGTCACCCATGATCTTTTGATTACTGGGCTCGCCCACCAGGCAGTAATCGGGAATGTCATTTCTCCGTTGCAGCACCTCTGCGACCCGCTTCACCCCGTCCACTGCATCACCTTCCTCATCGCTGGTCAACAGGATGCCAACCTGACCACGATGGTCCGGGTGCTCACGAACCAGTGTCTCTGCGGCAACCACCATTGCGGCAACGGCGCCTTTCATATCAGCCGTGCCGCGGCCAAACAGCACATCATGCCTGATGTCGGCGTTGAACGGGGGTGATGACCAATCCTCCAGCGGACCGGGCGGCACCACATCGGTATGCCCCAGGAACCACAATGATGGCTGTTGCTCACTGTGCGCATCACCGTGGGTAAACAACACGTTGCTGACATCGTTAAACGGAAACCACTCGGCCTTGAAACCAAGGGGTTCGAGCCTCTGCGCCAGCAGTGGCTGGCAACCGGCGTCGTCGGGGGTGACCGAAGCCAGGTCAACCAGGGCACGGGTCAGTTCCAGTGTGGCGCTCATGTCAGTAATCCCTCAAGCTCGTCTGGCCTGAAACCCACCGCGATGACCTGGTTGGCCACAAATACCGGACGTTTTATCAAAGTCGGATGTTCCAGCAACAATGCCAGCAAGGCATCACCCGTTGACTGTCGCTGCATATCGCTTAATTGTCGCCAGGTGGTGCTGCGTCGGTTGACCAGTAATGCCGCAAACGGTGACGCCAGCCATTGCGCAAGGGTCTCCGGCTGCAGTCCATCCACTCTGAAATCATGAAAGTGGTGTTCAATACCTTGTACCGTCAGCCATTTCAGCGCCTTGCGGCAGGTATCACATTGCTTGATGCCGTATACCGTCAACATCTCAGGATTCCACACTGGCCCGCAGTAATTCGTTCACACTGGTCTTGGAACGGGTCTGCTCGTCCACTTTTTTGACGATGATGGCAGCATACATGGAGTAGCTGCCGTCCCTGGCCGGCAGACTGCCTGGCACAACCACCGAGCCCGGCGGTACCCGCCCATACATGATCTCACCACTTTCGCGATCATAAATGCGCGTGCTTTTACCAATGTAAACACCCATGGACAACACGCTTCCCTTGCCGATGATCACGCCTTCGACAACCTCGGAGCGCGCACCGATAAAACAACCGTCTTCAATGATGGTGGGAGTTGCCTGTAATGGCTCGAGCACACCGCCGATACCAACGCCACCCGACAGGTGTACGTGGTCGCCGATCTGCGCACAGGAACCGACCGTGGCCCACGTATCCACCATGGTGCCTTCCCCAACATGCGCGCCGATATTGACATAAGACGGCATTAATACAGCATCATGACCGATATATGCCCCACGCCGCACGGTCGCCGGCGGTACAATGCGTGCGCCACAGGTACTGATGTCATCCTCTGAACCGGTCGCCCAGCGCAATGGCACCTTGTCAAAATAGTGGCTCGCTGAGCTGTCGATCACTTCGTTGTGGCGAACACGAAAATACAGCAATACCGCCTTTTTAAGCCATTCATTGACCTGCCAGCCTCCATCGACGGGTTCAGCCACACGCAGCTTACCCTGCTCCAGGCCGGCAATCGATTCCTCGATGGCTTCCAACAGGTCCATACCTGCTGATTCCGGTGTGATCGACTTACGATCTTCAAACGCAGCCTCGATCAGGCTGCGGTGGTGATTTATATTACTGCTGTGATTCATTTTTCACCTAGTGTTTCAGTCAGGGCACGCAGCAGTTTACCGCGCATTTCACGATTCAACGGAGCATTGTGATGGTCGCTGATAATAAATGCATCCTCCACGCGATCACCCAGGGTGTTAATTCTGGCGTCATGGATACGAATACCGCCAGACAGCATGACAACTGAGATCTGTGACAATAATCCAGGCCTGTCTGTGCAGCCAAGATCCATCAGGGTCCGTTCGCCGCCAAGTGCAGCCGAGAAACGAATTCGCACCTCACTTTTGAATGGCCGTAATCGTCTTGGTACTTTACGAACGGCAGGCACCGGGACGCGCATTTCATTCAATACCGTTGTTAAACGTTTTTGCAGCCTGTTGCTGTCTATGTGATTTAACGGCTGCGCATGTCGATCCATCAACTGGAACAGGTCAAAGCTCCAGTTCGATTCTGTGCTGATAACGCGCGCGGACAAGACATCAAGACCGATTTCATCGATCACGATAGTGACCGCCGCAAACAAGCCATCGTAGTCCTTGCTGTGGACCAGCAATTCACTGACACCGAGTTCTTCGACCGCGCGCACAGCCACCAGCGCAGAACCGTCCGGTCCGGCTTTAAGTGCCGTCGTGGCACTCCATTCCAGTTGATCTTCTGAGAAACTCAGAAACACACTCTGCGGCAGACTGTTCCACAACGAATTAATAGCGTCGAGAGCAAACCCGTTCTTGTGCAATGTGGCTCGCACGTTTGTCCTCGATTCTTCTATACGGTGACCGCGATCCAGAATATTTGAATCACCTTCAGACAGAGCGATTGATGCCGTGGAATACAACTCCCACAACAGGCTGTCCTTCCAGCTATTCCACAATTTGCTGCTTGTAGCTGCGATATCTGCAATGGTAACCAGGTATAGGTAATCCAACCTTGTCTGGTTACCGACAATTTCACAGAATCCCTTTATGGTTTCCGGATCGGATATATCCCGCCGTTGCGCTGTCTGGGACATTACCAGGTGTTGTTCAACCAGCCAGGCGACCCGCTCCCTGTGTGCATTGCGCATCGGCAGGTGCTGACAAAAAGCCAATGCATCCTGCGCACCAAGCGTTGAATGGTCGCCATCCCGGCCCTTGGCTATATCGTGGAAAAGTGCAGCCAGATACAACAATTCCGGATGATCAATTTGCCGAAAAATATCTGCCGCATGTGTGAATTCAGAACCATATTTCCCATAGGCAAACCTACGCAGGTTTCTGATCATGAATAGAATGTGCTGATCGACCGTATAAACATGGAACAGGTCAAACTGCATCCGACCGACAATGTGCGCGAACTGTGGAATAAAAGCGGCCAGTACTCCGTAACGATTCATTCGTTGTAACTGTGTATAGACACCGCTGGGTTGACAGAATAGTTCGTAAAAATACTGAATGGCCTGTTTGTCGGCACGAAAATCAGCATCAATCAGGTGCAGCTTATCGCGTATCAGGCGTATCGTGGATGCACGCACTCCCTGCAACTCTTCGTGCTTTGCCAATACAACAAACAACTCCATCATCGCAACGGGACGTTGATCAAACAGGTCATCACTGGTGACTTCGAGAAATCCGTGCGTGACACGGAAATCTTCACCCAGGTCCTCCGACTGCAGGGCCTTGTCCGGCAGCAATTCCTCGCTGAACAATTGCAGCAACATTTCGTTGAGCCGCTCGTTACGCATAACCGTGCGATAGTAACGTTGCATGAACGCTTCAACACCGGCGTTGGATTCCTGTGGAAACTCATCCCCGGCAAAGTGCTGGGCGATCTGCCGCTGAAACTCAAATAACAGGCGGTCCTCACCGCGTCCTGCAAGCAAATGCAGGGCGAACCTTATTTCCCACAGCAATGTTCTGCCGTCTTTCAGGTCCTGCAGTTCAGATTCAGTCAAGAAACCCCGTTCGACAAGCGTATGCAGTGATTGCGTGCCAAAATGTCTCTTCGCAACCCAGCCAATCATCTGGATATCACGCAGGCCACCCGGCCCTTCCTTTATATTGGGCTCCAGGTTGTAAGCCGTGCCATGGTACTGTTCGTGGCGTTTGACCTGCTCTGCATATTTAGCATCAAAAAACTCGGAAGCTGACCACACCTGTTCGGCCGACGTCGCATCAAGCATGGCCGTCTGCACCTCCACATTGCCACTCAATATACGGCTTTCCATCAGGTTGGTGGCCGTAGAAATGTCTTTTTGTGCTTCCGTGACGCAGTCCTTCACGGTCCTCACACTATGGCCCAGGTAAAAGCCTGCATCCCACAGCAAGGTAACAAAAGCCTCGATAGCAGTGCGCAATGACTCGCCGGGTGATGAATCGGACAGCAGGATCAAAAGATCCACATCGGATTGCGGATGCAGCTCACCGCGGCCAAAACCACCCACCGCGATCAGCGAGACATCTTCATTATCGGGGATCAAGCTGTGCCAGGCATGCAGGATCAACTGGTCAACAACCCAGGCACGGGCTTTTACAAGCTGGTTGACGTCTTCGCCGTCATGAAACTTGTCGGCCAGGCATGCATCTGCCTTCGCCATGGCTTTTTTTAGTGCCTCTCCCAGTTGTTGATTGGTCTCATCCGCCTGGCTGGCGAAGACATTCTTATCCAGGCAGCCTTTGGCAATCCCGGGCTTCTTGAGAGGGCCTCTCAGGCGAAGCTTCATGCCAGAACCGCGTGACTGCTGGTATCAGAGATCATCGCCTGGTAACTGTGTAAGCACATCGAATCCATCTTCGGTAACCGCCAGGGTGTGTTCCCATTGAGCGGAGAGACTGCGATCCTTGGTGTGTACCGTCCAACCGTCGCCCAACAGGCGGGTTTCCCTGCGGCCGACATTGATCATCGGTTCAATGGTAAACACCATGCCGGGAACCAGTAACTCACCGACACCCGCACGGCCATAATGCAGTACTTGTGGGTCCTCATGAAATACCTTGCCAATACCGTGACCGCAATAATCGCGCACCACTGAATAACCCTTTCCTTCTGCGAAACTCTGAATCGCATGGCCGATATCACCAAGACGCAAACCCGGTTTAACGGTTTGGATACCCCGCACCATCGCCTCATGTGCAACCTCACACAGGCGTTGCGCTCTCACGGTGGGTTCGCCAACCAGGAACATCTTGCTGGTATCACCATGCCAGCCATCTTTGATGACCGTGATATCTATGTTGAGGATGTCACCGCTTTTGAGCTTCTTGTCACCCGGAATACCGTGACACACCACCTGGTTTATGGAAGTGCAGATCGACTTTGGGAAGCCCTTGTAATTCAAGGGAGCCGGTATCGCCCGCTGTTCCTCGGTGATATACGCATGACAGATATCATCGAGTTCACCGGTGGTGACCCCCACCCGGACATGTTCGCGGATCATCCGCAGGACATCGCCCGCCAGGTGCCCCGCGACTCGCATGGCTTCAATCTCTTCAGCTGTTTTTAAAATTATTCCCATAAAATTTCTGCGCATGCCTTTTTTGAATCAATGAAAGGGCCTTATTGTACCTACTGACGGGCAATTTGTGTTTTGTCCTGACTGATAATCTTTATGAACCCAAAGCGTGCGGCGCATAGTGCGACCACCCGGTGAACTCTTTTATGGGAATACCTACTAATGACTGGTGACTAACAGGACATCAAAAGAGGATAATAGACAGTTATAGGTTAGCGGGCTGTTATCCAAATAAAAAATCCCATGGAGTTTTACAGGACGACATCATGAAAAATGAGTTGCCACAGGTATTGGCACTTTTCCCTGGCGTCCGTTCCAGGCTAAGCGGCTCCAGTCAGCAACAGGTTGATATTCAAAAAGACCTGGTTGGTGGTGGCATGTTTGCCCTGTTCCTGATTCCTGCCCTTTACCTGCTATTGGATGATTTTAAGACCTGGTGGAAAGAAGCCTGGACACACACATTTACGGGTGTTTTCAAGAAACCACTAACAACCGACACTGAAGCAGTGCAGCGCTCGGAAAATGTATAAAGGGACAGGCAACTGGCGCTGAATATCAAAAATTTACTGACGACGGCCACCCAGAGGCTGGCTGACAGCAATTCTGCGCGTTTCGATGCGGAAATCCTGTTGGCCCATGTTTTGGAAACCTCACGCACATTTCTGTATGCAAACCCGGAACTGGAATTGCCGCAAATCCGCTGCGAGGCCTTTAAAAAGTTGATCAAACACCGTGCGCAAGGTCAACCGGTTGCCTACCTGACCGGCAGAAGTGAATTCTGGTCATTGCCATTGAAAGTCAGCCCCGCCGTGTTAATTCCAAGACCGGAAACCGAATTACTGGTGGAAACGGCTCTGCAAAAGATACCGGAAGGCGTCGATTGGCGTCTCGCTGATATTGGCACCGGCAGCGGAGCGATTGCACTGGCGCTGGCCTCCGAACGTGATAAATGTGAGATCCATGCAACTGACATCAGTTCGGCTGCACTCGAAATTGCACGGGACAACACCAAACAATTAGGGTTTGGCAATGTGCACTTTCATCATGGCACATGGACCGATCCCTTAAGAGGCAAATTCCACCTGGTTGCCAGTAATCCCCCCTATGTCTGTGCCAGTGACCCGCACCTGGACCAAGGTGATTTGCGATTCGAACCCGAGGTGGCATTAACGCCAGGTGGCGACGGACTGGATGCCATCCGCGAAATCAGCAGACTCGCAAAGCCACTGCTGTTGGGTGGGGGCTGGCTGATGCTCGAACATGGCTGGGATCAGGGGCCCGACACCCGGCAGATCATGGAGGATAATGGTTATGCCGACATCCACACACTGAAGGATCTGCAAGGCCATGACCGGGTAACCGTGGGCGAGAAAGTTTAATCAACCCTTTCAGTCATTCACCAAATCTGAAGTAACTCTTGCTTAACGCTGATGTTCTGCTTAGTGGCAGCAGAGCGGATTGCTATCAGGGTTACATGGGCAGCCTCTCAGGAATGCACCCTCCGGATCACCTGAGGGCCTTCAATACAAGCCATGATTCCGACAATGCCACCGCAATCTCTACAGCGGTTTATGCGGCAGTTGTCCTGACACAAAAGCTGCTGGGAATATAAGACGAATAAAAGCTATATTCCAAGAAACCAAGCGTAACGAGACCACTTGATATCTTGGCTTTTCTCTCCGTTTCCTGTTTCAGCGTCACTGATCACCGTATTCGACCATCGGCAGGTCACGGCGATAGATGCGAGATTTTTTAATGATCATCCTCTTTCACCAGGCGCAGATTCCCGTCGTCAGAAACCAGCTCTTCAGGTTCATCACCCAGGGCCTTTTCCAACAGTGCCGCATCCAGTTGCTTGGCGTGGCGGGCACCGAGCTTACTCAGTTTGTCGGTCTGGCCGACCAGGTTGCCGGCACCTGTTGTTAACTGGTTGTAGGCATCATCATAGGATTTACGTGCCTGGTCCAGACGTGTGCCAACAGCTTTCATATTATCCGCAAAGCCAACAAACTTATCGTAAAGCAGACCGGCGCGGCGGGCGATATCCCGGGCGTTCGTGTTCTGCTTATGAACCTGCCAGATGGATGCGACCGTGCGCACGGTCGCGAGGAAATTGGCGGGTGATAACAGGGCAACCCGGTGCGAAAGGGCATATTCGGGCAAGGTCGGGTCACTTTGAAGTGCGGCAATCAGGGCTGATTCAATCGGCACGAACATCAATACGAAATCCAGGGCATTGAGCTCTTCAGCATCGGGGTAGTTCTTCTTGCCCAGTCCCGATATATGGGTGCGGATCGAACCTACATGCTCGGCCAGGAAACCATCCCGTTTCGCTTCATCATCCTCTGACTGGAGCCGTGTCCAGGCGGTTAATGAGACCTTGGAGTCAAGGATAATGCTGCGGTTCTCGGGTAGTTTCAGGACAAAATCCGGTTGCAGGCGTTCACCATGCTTGCCGGTGGTGGAAACCTGGGTGTAGTAATGCTCGCCTTTCACCAACCCGGCCAGCTCCATCAGGCGTTCGAGTTGCTGTTCACCCCAGTTTCCCTGCGCCTTGACATCACGGGTAAGTGCCTTGGTCAGGCTTTGTGCCTCATCGTGCAGGCGCTTGTTGAGGCCTTCCATCTGCTTAAGTTTTTCCTGTAAGGCCGCGTGCTGACGTATATCTTCGCGGGCGTTCTTATCAACCGTGGACCGGAAGGTTTCGAGGTCTTTTGTGAGTGGTTTCAACAGCCCGTTTAACTGCTTCTCACTCAGCTCGGTGAACCGCTGGGAGCGCTCATCAAAAACCTTGCCCGCCAAACGTTCGAATGACTCAGCCAATCGTTTCTCTGCTTCCTCAAGCGACGCCTTTTCGGTGCGGTGATGTTGCTGCTGTTCTTCCAGGCGGGTCTCGCTGACGGCCAGCGCACGCTGGATTTCAGCCATGCTCTCCTGGCTGGATTTCAAATCAGCTTCGAGTTGAACATTGACCGGCTGCAAGCGCTCAGCCTCTTCTTCCGCGCCCCTGCGCCGGGCGATCCTGGCAACGATTAAGGTCATCAGTAAACCCACCATCAAGCCGGTTAGCACACCAACCATGGCACTATTGATATCCAGTTGCGCCAGCCATTCACTCATGATGATTCATCCACTTGGTCTTGATCTTCGTTCTCCAGTTTCTTTACAGCCTGCCACAGGGTCTCCATCTCATCGATAGACATCGCTTGTAAGCCATCCTGGCCCCCCGCGGTATCTTCAAGCGCCCTGAAACGACGTTCGAACTTGGCGTTCCCAGCCCGCAGGGCTCCACCGGGATCAATACCCAGTTTACGCGCCAGGTTGGTGGCAACAAACAACAGATCACCCAGTTCATCTTCGATCGCCCGGCGATCACCGGAATCCAGCGCTGCGCGCATTTCCAACAGCTCTTCATCAAACTTGTCCAGCACGGGCTCGGCTGAATCCCAGTCAAAACCGGCCTTGGCCGCACGCTTCTGCAACTTGACCGAGCGCTGAAGTTCAGCCATGCCTACGGGGATGCCATCCATCAGGCTGTGCTCGCCCCTGTGCTTTCGTTCTTCCGCCTTGTAATCCTCCCAGACCCGGGTCTGGTGATCGGCATCTTCCACCTGGAAATCTGCAAATACGTGCGGGTGGCGACGAATCATTTTGTCACATATCGCCTGCTGCACCTGGTTAAAATCAAAACTGCCCTGCTCGCTGGCCATCTGTGCGTGAAAAACCACCTGGAACAACAGGTCGCCCAACTCGTCTTTGAGGTCTTCCATATTGCCACGGGCAATGGCGTCAGCAACCTCGTAAGCCTCTTCGATGGTAAAGGGCGCGATGGTTGAGAAATCCTGCTTGGCATCCCACGGACACCCCTTATCAGGGTCACGTAAGCGTCGCATGATATCGAGCAATTGTTGCATAGCAAATCCTGTCAGGGCCTGAGTGACACGCTGATTTTGGCGCCGCCCAGATCACTCTCTTCTATGTTGATCTCACCATTGTAAGCACTGACAATTTCCAACACGATGGCAAGCCCCAGGCCGTGGCCTTCAACACGTTCATCCCCCCTCACACCTCGCTGTAATAACAATTCGCGATGGCTCTCAGCAATGCCGGGACCATTATCCTCCACCATGAGGCTGAGGCCGGGGCGATGATCTTCGGAGTCTACAGCATGTGCTGTCACCCGCACCTGGCCATTGCCGTACTTACAGGCATTGTCGAGCAGATTACCCACCAACTCCAGCAAATCACGTTGCTCGCCATAAAACGCCAGGCCGGATTCTATCCTGACATCAATGGTTATCAATTCCTGAGAATAAACACGAGCCATCGATTGGGCCAGGCGGTCAACCTGGGCTTTGACCTCAACAGCCTGGGCCATTGTCCGCCGCGTGGAAATTGCTGCTCTTTGCAAGCGCGTGGCAATCAGTTTCTGCATATCACTAACGGCGTTATCCATGATCACGGTCTTTGGCGAATTATCGGTCGGCAGGCTGGAACGGATTACGGAAAGCGGGGTTTTCAGGCTATGCGCCAACGAGTCCAGCGCGTTCCTGTAACGGCTTTGATTGGCCTTTTCGGTATCCAGTAAATGGTTGATATTGCGCTTGAGTGGCTCGAGTTCGCTTGGGTAGTTTTCCTCAAGCCGTTCGAGTTCACCGGACTCGATACCCGATATGTCCTGTGTGATCCGTCGGAGTGGCCGCAACCCGAGCCCCAGCAAAACCACCTGCGCAAGCACCAGGATGGCACCCGTTGCCCCCAGGCTTTGCCACAGGCCAACACGAAAAGCCTGTCTCTCCGGTTGCAATACAGCAGGGTCGACAAAAATGCCAACCGTTACGGGAAACCCCTGTCCTCCCGGGAGTTCCCAGCTCACACCATAGAGAAAAGTGAAAAACTCAGAGTCGGACGAGGGCACCATAAAACGCCGCTCACCTGCCTCGATCTGAACCGATCCGGGTAGCGAAACTCCCAGGGCTGATGGCGAAATCCAGGTATTATCGTTTGCAAGCACATTGGCATAAAAACCGGAACCGGGCTGCCGCAGGCGTGGATCTCCCGGGTCGTCATCAACCGTCATCACACCGCTGTCGGCAACCTCGGTTGCTGCCAGCACCAGGTAGAACAATGACTCCATACGAGCCTGTAAACCCGCTTCGCTACTCTTGTGAAATGCTGCATCCAGTGCAAACCCGACCAATCCCAGCGAGACGCTTAGCATCAGCACCGCCAACATCACCAACCGCAGTCGCAACGAGAACGGTTTTCTTGG
>CALJWY010000145.1 GCA_937974465.1 uncultured Lysobacterales bacterium
TTACACCCCTCCCTGTTACCCAAGTACAAGGGCCTGGATACCTACAATCGTGTCCTCCAGTCGGGTGACAGCGAAACCGGTGCCAGCATTCACTTTGTGACGGCAGGTCTTGACTCGGGTCCGGTCATTTCCCAGGTAAGAATACCCGTGCTTGCAAATGATGATGCCACATCCCTGGCAGCAAGACTGGGCCCGATAGAACATAAACTCGTGGTTGCGACCGTCGAACTATTTTGCAATCGTAAAGTCCACTATGACCAGGGCCGGGTATTGCACGAGGGCCAGGTAATAGAGCAACCTTTACGACTCAACAATGATGGTACGTTTGATTAGATTACAAATTATTTCTGTTTGCGCAATATTTTCAACCTTTGCGATTACCTCCCCCCGGGCAGCCGAATCCCCAGTTGTTCCAGCGGATTACACGGCTGTATACGATGTCTTGCATAACGGCAAAAACCTGGCTGAAGTGACCGTTCAACTATCGAACCAGGATGGCATCTGGACCATGCATGGCTATACCCACAGCATGCAGGGACTGGCCGGCGCCTTGAATGCCAAGGGAGCACAAACGGTTACCGGCAACTGGAATAATGGTGAGTTTGTGCCTGACAATTTCAAGTTTTCTTTTAGCGTCATCGGATACAAATCTGCCTGGGAAGCAGATTTTGACTGGCCCGGAGAGAC
Organism: uncultured Lysobacterales bacterium; assembly: GCA_937974465.1. Lineage (GTDB taxonomy): Bacteria > Pseudomonadota > Gammaproteobacteria > Xanthomonadales > SZUA-36 > SZUA-36. Next base: position 688 of record CALJWY010000145.1, read on the forward strand.
CGTCACAATCCTTACCAAGGAAGGACAGTTCCAGCTACCTTTGACCGGCAAGGCCTTCGACCCGCTCTCACTCATGCTGAACACCAGTACACTTCTGACCGATTCCCAGGACCGCATGATGGTGAACGTCATTGATGAAGATGAAATTAAAAATCATGTTTATGAAGCTGACCATGATAAGCCCATTGATTCCGCGCTGGGTTGTCTTAAAACCACATTGGTTAAACGGATAAGGGAGAACTCAAAACGCACGTCGCAGGTATGGTATGCAAATGACCACGAGTTTGTGCCCGTGCTGATGCAGCATTTCAAAAAAAAGCAGCACAAGGGTTTGCGGCTGGAAATCAAGACCCTCGAGGTAGCTGGAAAGCCGGTTCAACCCGCGGAGCGCTGTGCGATCGATAAGCAGGCATTTTAAACAGCCGGCATGTGGCCAGCTTGACATATGCGGATTAAATAAAAACCCCCATCGCTAACGCTCTGGGGGTTTTTCTTTTACAGGCTTGGCTGTTGTCTAAAGCGCTTTGAACACCTTGTCCAGGGTATCCCCTGCATCACCAAACAACATGCGTGTGTTATCCAGGAAGAACAATGGATTTTGCACACCTGCATAGCCGGTGGCCATGCTGCGCTTGAGCACGATGGAAACCTCACCCTTCCAGCACTCGAGCACCGGCATACCACCAATTGGACCGTCAGGATCGGTCAATGCCGATGGGTTGACGATGTCATTGGCGCCGATAATGACTGAAACATCGACCTTGGGGAAATCATCATTAATTTCATCCATCTCGTAGACGATGTCATACGGCACCTTGGCCTCAGCCAGTAACACATTCATATGACCAGGCATACGTCCCGCAACAGGGTGGATGCCGAACCGAACATTGACACCCTTGTCACGCAAGGTCTTGGTTATTTCGTGGACAATATGCTGGGCCTGGGCGACTGCCATGCCGTAACCGGGGATAATCATCACCTCTTTGGCGTTGGCCAATCATTCAGCGGTTTCCTCGGCCTCGATCGGGACAACCTCACCCTGGTCTTCGCCGGAGCTTGCCGCGGCTGTTCCACCACCGGTTCCAAAACCACCAGCGATGACTGACAGGAACTTCCGGTTCATCGCACGACACATGATGTAGCTCAGGATCGCACCACTGGAACCCACCAGGGCACCGGTAACGATCAACAGGTCGTTACCCAGCATGAAGCCGGTCGCGGAAGCTGCCCAGCCGGAGTAACTGTTGAGCATGGAAACCACAACTGGCATATCGGCGCCACCGATCGCCATCACCATGTGAATACCAAATAACAGGGCAATAACCGTCATGATGATAAGTGGCTGCATGCCACCACCGCCCGCTGATTGCACGACAAATTCATATGCGAACCATATCGCGGAGATCAAAAGAGCAAGGTTCAGGTAATGACGGCCCGGCAATGTTAGCGGTGAGCCACTCATGCGACCGGACAACTTGCCAAACGCGATCACGGAACCGGAAAAGGTCACGGCGCCAATCAGGATACCCAGGTAGGTTTCGATATCATGAATGGTCAGCTCGACACCCACGTAGTGTGAAAGTCGATCCGGATCCATGAAGTTGGCAAAACCCACCGCCACGGCGGCCAGACCGACCAGGCTGTGCAGAATAGCAACCAGTTCAGGCATCTGGGTCATTTGCACCCGTCGTGCGGCAATAAGACCAATCGAGCCACCGACCAGCAGGGCCACGAACAATGGTATGTAGTTATGTGTGACAACACCGAGCACAGTCGCGACCAGCGCGATGGCCATACCGATGATGCCATACCAGTTACCTCGCCGGGCCGTTTCCTGGTTGGAAAGACCGCCAAGGGCAAGGATGAAGAGGATAGTCGCAATGATATACGACACAGAAATGATTCCTTCGATATTCATGACGACCTCACTTTCTGAACATTTCAAGCATGCGACGGGTAACAGCAAAGCCACCCGCGATGTTGATGCTCGTTAATAATACGGTTGCAACTGCGACCCATTTAATCACCTCATTTTCTGAGCTGATTTGTATCAAGGCACCGATAATGATGATGCTTGATATCGCATTGGTAACACTCATCAAGGGTGTGTGCAGTGCTGCCGTCACGTTCCAGATCACCATGTAGCCAACAAAGCAGGCCAGCACGAAAACCGTGAAATGCGCCATAAATGAAGCGGGTGCCACAGCGCCCAGGCCAAGCAATGCAAGGCCGGCTATGACCATGCCGATGATGGGACCCGCCACCGAGCGTTTCTTCTCAACCACAGGAGCAGGTGCCGGTGCCGGTTTTGCCTTCGGCGGTGCCGCTGAGAGTTTTGGAGCCGGTGGTGGCCAAGTGGTTTCGCCATCCTTACAGACGGTTGCGCCACGGAAAACCTCGTCTTCCATATCAACCACGATCTGGCCATCTTTTTCAGGGGTCAGGTCGGTCAACAGGTGACGCAGGTTGGTCGCATATAACTGGCTGGACTGTGCCGCGAGTCTACTGGGCATATCGGTATAACCGATCAGGGTGACACCATGGTGCCGCACCACTTTCTCAGGTTCGGTCAACTCACAGTTGCCGCCCTGCTCTGCAGCCAGGTCAACAATGACACTGCCGTCTTTCATGGATTCAACCATCTCGGCCGTCCATAATTTTGGCGCCGGCCGTCCCGGGATCAGAGCCGTCGTAATCACGATGTCTACGTCCTTGGCCTGTTCCGCGAACAGGGCCATCTCGGCCGCGATGAATTCGTCACTCATCACCTTCGCATAACCACCCTCACCTGAGCCGTCCTCGTCTTCAAAGTCCAGCATCAGGAACTCGGCGTCCATACTTTCGATTTGTTCCTTTACCTCGGGGCGGGTATCGAATGAACGAACAATAGCGCCCATACTCTTGGCTGCACCAATCGCAGCCAGGCCGGCGACGCCGGCACCGATGACCAGCACCTTGGCTGGCATGACTTTACCGGCAGCAGTAATCTGGCCAGTAAAGAAACGCCCAAAATGCTGGGCCGCTTCAACCACGGCGCGATAACCTGCGATGTTAGCCATTGAACTCAGGGCGTCGACCTTTTGCGCTCGCGAAATACGCGGCACACTATCCATGGCCATGGCGGTTACGCCACGCTCAGTGAGTTTTTGGAGTAATTCGGGATTCTGCGCCGGCCACAAAAAACTGATCAGGGTTTGGCCTGCCTTAAGGCGATCGGCTTCGTCATCCTCAGGGCCACGTACCTTGAGAATAATGTCCGAATCGTTCCAGACCTCATCAATGGAAACGACCGAACAACCAGCCGACTCATAGCTTGCGTCAGAATAATTGGCAGCGGCACCAGCGTTGGTTTCAACCGCTACATCAAAGCCCAATTTAATTAGCTGGGAGGCTACATCAGGGGTTGTAGCGACGCGCTTTTCACCCGTGTATATCTCCCTCGGTACACCGATTCTCATAAAAATCTCCGGTTGTTTTGTGTTTTAAAGCTTGGGTTGTTTAGATTAATTGATCTCTTTTTTAAGTACTTACCAGGCCATATCGCTTTTCTGCTCCTGATCAACACCCCAGTAGCAGGAGAGTATACTCAGAAAACCCTTTGCAACTACGACCTAGGTCAATTAAGTTTCAAAGAATGCAGGGGCTTCGGCAAACCCGGGCAATTAAATCCTGCGAATTCGGGCGCCAAGCTGACCGAGTTTCTCTTCGATAATCTCGTAGCCCCGGTCAATGTGGTAAACACGATCCACCAGGGTCGTTCCCCTGGCCACCAAACCCGCGAGGACCAAGCCCGCGGATGCACGTAAATCGGTTGCCATGATCGGTGCGCCGTTCAACTCACGGACCCCCCTGACAATCGCGGTATTACCTTTTACCGTTATATCGGCACCCAGGCGCTGCAACTCCTGGACATGCATAAAGCGGTTTTCAAATATGGTTTCGGTAATGATGGCCGTGCCTTCAGCAATGGTATTCAAAGCCGTGAATTGGGCCTGCATATCGGTGGCAAAACCAGGGTAAGGCGCGGTCGTAATGTCCACCGCCCTCGGTCTGCGGCCATGCATATTCAGGTCAATCCAGTCATCACCGATCTCAATTTCCGCACCGGTTTCACGCAGCTTTTCAATCACCGAATCCAGGTCACGTGGCCGGGTCCGTGTTGCTCTTACGTGCCCACGGGTGATCGCGGCAGCTACCAGGTAGGTGCCGGTTTCGATTCGATCCGGCAATACCGAGTATTCAGCACCCTGCAAACTGTCCACGCCCTCTATCACCAGTGTGTTGGTTCCTGCCCCGCTGATCCTGGCGCCCATGGCGTTAAGAAAATTTGCGAGATCCACCACTTCCGGCTCCTGTGCGGCGTTTTCAAGCACACTGGTTCCCTTGGCCAGGGTTGCAGCCATCATGATATTTTCAGTACCGGTGACCGTCACCGTATCAAAAATGATATTGGCGCCCTTGAGTCTTTTTGCACTGGCTTCGATATTGCCATTGACCACCGCCACCTCTGCACCCAGTTGCTGCAAGCCGCGCAGATGTAAATCCACCGGCCGTGAGCCAATTGCACAGCCACCGGGCAGGGAAACCACGGCGCGGCCATAGCGTGCAACCAACGGACCCAACACCAGGATTGAGGCACGCATGGTTTTGACCAGTTCGTATGGCGCTTCAAATTGCGTCATGCCTCGCGGATCAATCTCGATGCGCATGCGGTCATCAACAGCAAGGCTCGCACCCATCCGGCCCAGCAATTCCATGGTGGTGGTAACGTCCTGCAAATGCGGAACATTGCTGATAAATGAAGGTTTATCGCCCAGTAAACTGGCTACCAGGATAGGTAAGACCGCATTCTTGGCTCCGGAGATCCAGACTTCACCATCCAGCGGAACTCCGCCGGTAATCTCAATGCGGGCCATTAAGTGCGCTCCTTCAATATCATGGTCACTATTCTGGCAATTCCGTGCGCAAACCGAGGGCGTGTATCTCGTTGCCCATGAGTTCGCCCAGGGTGGCATATACCATGCGGTGCCGGGCCAGTGTCGGTTTACCGGCAAATGACGGGCTGCGCACCACAGCCTCAAAATGAACGCCATCATCACCACTGACTGTAACCTCGGCATCCGGTAAACCTTGACGAATCATTTGCGCTATCGTTGTGCTATCCATAGAATATCGTCCTTCGTTTCCTGGCGTTGAAATAACTGAAGAATCGTCAAGCCGGGAAATCACTTAACATAAATTAACCGCGTGGCCGGGAGGGCAAACGGACTTGACCTTTCAGAAGCGGCTATAATAATGGATTCCACTGTCATTAAAAACTCTCCATTTATGCAATTACTTGTTGCGGCCACTATTAAACGTCTCCTAGACATCAGTCAGGATCATCAATCCCGATGCTGATGGCGATTATTCAGCTGGTGGCCGGCTTCTTGCTGCTGGTTTGGGGAGCGGATCGCCTGGTCGCAGGCGCATCGGCCACAGCACGAAATATGGGTGTATCCCCACTGATCATTGGTCTGACCATCATCGGTTTTGGCACCTCTGCACCTGAGCTGGTTGTAGCAGCTGTCGCCACGCTCAAGGGAAATTCGGGTCTTGCGGTTGGCAATGCGATAGGCTCGAACATTGCCAATATGGGACTGGTCCTGGGCGTTACAGCCCTCGTATACCCCTTGCGCATGGAATCAACTGCCTTGAAGCGCGAATACCCGATGCTGTTGCTGGTCATGCTGGTCTGCTTCCTGATGGCACTCGATGGCGTTTACAGCCATACCGAAGGATGGATTTTACTGGTGGGACTGGTGCTGGTGATCATCTGGATCATTCGTATCGGTCTCTACCGGCCACAATCGGACCCCTTGGCTGAGGAATTTGATGCGGAAATCCCCAAGGGTGTACCCACCAAAATTGCCGTGTTCTGGTTGATGGTTGGATTGGTTGTATTGCCGGTCAGTTCAACCTTCCTTGTTGATGGGGCAATCACCATTGCCAGGTACCTGGGGGTAACGGATACCGTCGTTGGCCTGACCATCGTCGCCCTCGGCACCAGTCTGCCAGAGCTCGCCACCGCAATTACTGCGGCTCTGAACAAGGAAGATGACCTGGCGATTGGCAACATCATTGGCTCTAATATATTCAATCTCCTTGGTGTACTCGGAATTGCAGCCGCAATACAGCCGGTTGAGCTGTTACCTATTTTCCTGGCTCGGGATTTCCCTGCCATGTTCCTGATCACAGGTGCCTTGTACCTGATGGCCTCGAAATTCCGGGGGCCCGGCCGCATCGGACGCCGGTCTGGCAGTGTATTGCTGCTGCTTTTCGTGGGCTACTCTACGCTGGTCTGGATGAGTTCCGGCCATGTAAAAACCATGTTACTGGGTTAAGGCGACTGCCCTATCCAGCCTGCGACAAGCTATTTTCGACTGCTTTTTCTTCAATTCGGGTAGAATATGCCTATGGAAACTCATGCCCTGAAAGATACAAGGGTAGCCAAGCTGGCGCTGCAAACCGGGTTTCACGCATTGGTGGATGTTAACCAGGACAAATCAATTGAGAGTGTGGTGAATATACACAATCGAAGAAAAACGGGAGTTGTCTGAATGCTTCCAATGGATGATGCGCTCAGGGCGCGTGCGGCAAAAATTCGCATGCTGGTGTTGGATGTAGACGGTGTGCTGACCGATGGCAAGCTGTATTTTGACCATGCCGGCAATGAATTAAAGGCTTTCAATACACGTGATGGGCTTGGCATGAAGGCCCTGCAACGAAGTGGAATAGAAGTCGCTGTCATTACCGGGAGAAAGTCCGAAGCTGTCAGCCACAGGATGGCCCAACTTGAAATTCAACACGTATACCAGGGCCGCGAAGACAAACTCAATGCTTTTCTTCACTTGCTGGAACTCACCGGCCTTGAAGCCAGTCAGGTCTGTTTTGCCGGCGATGACTGGATAGATCTTCCGCTACTTCTGAGGGTTGGACTGGCGGTTTCGGTCGCCGATGGCGAGGAACGGGTAAAAGAACACGCCCACTGGATTACTCAACGCAATGGTGGTGATGGTGCCGTCAGAGAAATCTGTAACCTGATCCTGGCTGCACAAGGTAAGGACCAGGCCATAATGGATGAAATTCTTTCAGCATGATTACACGAAAAACCCAACGTGGGATAGCCGTGCTGCTGGTGCTTACGGGCTTTAGTTTCTGGGTTACCCGCCAACTGGAACAAGAGGTCGTGGATCCTGAATCAGGCATTGACCCAAAATTAAATTACGTTCTGCGCGATTTTGAATTACAGTTCTATGACAAAAACGGACAGCCGACCATTAATATGCAGGCGCCATTATTGAGAAACGATCCCGAATTACGCATTGGAACAGTAGAGCAACCGGTCATTCAGTTGAATCAACCCAACGCCACCTGGCATCTGACATCGGATTTTGCCAGGGTTACCGCCGATAAAGAACACGTCTTTTTATCAGGCCAGGTGAGTGTTTTGAGAAGCGATTCCGGGTCAGGAAACTGGGTAAAGCTCAATACCAGGGAAGTCGAAGTGAATGTCACACCCCAAACCGCCAGCACCAATTATCCCGTCGAAATGTTCGACGGCTATAACCAGTTAAATGCCATTGGCCTCGACCTGGACATGAAAACCAATACTTTTAAACTAAAAAACCAGGTTAAAGCAACTTATGCAGTCAATTAACCGAAGATCTGCCAATCGATTCAGCAGCTGGCCGTTGTTGTGTGCTCTGTGTCTGAGCCTGCCTTTGATGGCCTTGGAATCTGATCGGCAAGAACCTCTTGAAGTCAACGCAAACTCGACAGATGGCACGCTCGGCGATGGAGTCACAACATTGCGCGGCAATGTTGAAATACGCCAGGGCACCTTGCACATCACTGCAGATGAAGCCGAGGTCAGCAAAATTGATGGCCGGGTCAATTCCGTGGTTTTCCGCGGCAAGCCGGCATTTTTGGAACAGGAGATCGAGGAACAGGGTCTGGTCCAGGCCACTGCCAGGGTCATCGAATACCAGGTCGCCAGTGGACTTGTCACCCTGACCGGCGCTGCAGACGTTAAACATCCTCAATACCAGATTAGCGGGGAACTGCTCACCTATGACCTCAATATCCAGCACTTCCAGGGAAGTAGTGACGGTAATGGAAATGGCAGAATCCACATCCGGCTGGATCCGGAAGTCATCGACAAGGAAGCCGTAAAGAGCGCCAAGGATGATGGCAATGAGGCGGATAAACCTGAGGTCCCAGAGGTGGAAATCCCCGACAAGGACGGCAGCTGACATGCTCAAGGCAATCAATCTGCATAAATCCTATCGCAAAAAAGAAGTTGTACGCGGTGTAAATATCGAGGTTGAACCCGGCCAGGTGGTCGGCTTGCTTGGCCCCAACGGGGCTGGCAAAACCACCTGTTTCTATATGATTGTAGGCCTGATCCCTACCGACACAGGCAACATAACCGTGGACGATGTCGACATTACCCACAAGCCGGTAAATGTCCGTTCCAGCCTCGGGGTCGGCTACCTCCCGCAGGAAGCGTCTGTCTTCCGCAAGCTTTCGGTCCGTGACAACATAATGGCGATACTGGAACTGCGAAAAGACCTTGATAAAGATAGTCGTAATGAGACCTTGCAGACATTAATGGAAGAACTGGGTGTGGCCCACCTGGAGAGCCAGATGGGGCAGGTATTGTCGGGCGGAGAGAGGCGCCGGGTGGAGATTGCACGCGCGCTTGCGGCCAGGCCCAGGTTTATATTGCTCGACGAACCATTCGCCGGTGTCGATCCGATTTCCGTGCGCGAAATCCAGGAAATCATCACGCACCTGACCAACCAGGATATCGGCGTTTTGATTACCGACCACAATGTTCGTGAAATGCTGGGAATCTGCCACCATGCCTACATCATGAACGAAGGGCAGGTATTGGCCGAAGGAAATGCAGAAACTATCCTGGCCAATGAAGAGGTCCGTCAGGTCTATCTCGGCAACGAGTTCAGGCTCTAAAAC
>CALJWY010000146.1 GCA_937974465.1 uncultured Lysobacterales bacterium
GTAACCATCGCCTGGCGCTCTGCAATCAGGTCTACGATATGGGTGTCGATCTCGTCGAGACGCTGGCGAAGCTCAAGCAACTCGCTCGCCGTAAGTGATGATTTACTTGACATGAGCTTTACAAAATTTCCGCTTGCCGACCTGTAGTACCCCCTCAAAGCCGGGCTCCAGCCTCAGGTTACGGTCGGTTACCTTCTCACCATCAATCCGCACACCACCCTGCTGCACCATCCGGAAGGCTTCAGAATTGCTTGAAGTCAGGTCACATTTTGTCAATGCCGCCGCAATTCCAAATCCATCGCCATTACTGTCCAGCGTCTTTTCAGGTATTTCCTCAGGCATGGCCCCGCCCTGGAATCTGGCTATAAAGGTTTCGCGGGCCTTCTGCGCAGCCTCATGGTCATGGAACCGTTCAACGAGCTCCTCGCACAGCAGGAATTTAATATCCCTCGGGTTTTCTCCGTCAGCGACCCTTTGTTTCAGCGCGGCCAACTCATCGTTGCCTTTAAAGCTCAACAAATCGAAATAACGCCACATCATTTCGTCTGAGATCGACATCAGCTTGCCAAACATTTCGTCGGGCGCATCGGTAATCCCAACATAATTATTCAGTGACTTGGACATTTTCTGCACACCATCAAGACCTTCCAACAGCGGCAAAGTAATAATGACCTGGGGCTCCTGTCCATCCTGTTGTTGCAACTGCCGGCCAACCAGTAAATTGAATTTCTGGTCGGTTCCGCCCATCTCAACATCGGATTTCAGCATCACTGAATCATAGCCCTGCACCAGAGGGTAAAGCAGTTCATGCAAGCTGATGGGTTGTCCCTCGCGATAGCGGTTTTCAAAATCATCGCGTTCCAGCATACGTGCCAGGGTGTATTTAGCGGCCAGCCTGATCATGCCCTCCGAGCCCAGTTCATCCATCCACTCCGAATTAAACCGAATGCTTGTTTTTTCGCGGTCCAGGACCTTGAACACCTGGGTCGCATAGGTTTCCGCATTCTCCAAGACCTCTTCTTTGGTCAGCGGCTTGCGGGTGACATTTTTGCCGGTGGGGTCGCCGATCAGGCCGGTGAAGTCACCGATCAGGAAGGTGACATCATGTCCCAGGTCCTGAAACTGGCGCATCTTGTTAATGATCACGGTATGCCCGATATGCAGATCAGGAGCGGTTGGGTCGAAGCCGACCTTGATACGCAGTTTGCGGCCGGTCTCCAGCTTCTTTAACAGGTCCTCTGCCTTGATAATTTCATCTGTTCCCCTCGAGATAAGCTCGAAGGCCTTATTTACATCTGTCATATGTGGTCCGTGTTTCGCCAGTTCGTTCTGCAAAAATTATCGAAATGGCATTGTATTGCGTCGTGCTTTATCAAGCCACTAATGATGTGCCCGGATTTACCCGGATGTTTTGCCAGGGTGCAAATTTCATCCGTTCATAAAGGAAATTCGCGCTCCGCGCCCAGCCTCCTGTGGTATCTTTAGCGCTGCCTGAACGTGTGACGCCCATGATGGTCAATATGCAGCATGCAAAATAAGAATTTCTTTTCCAAGCTATCCGCAAGACTACACCAATATCAAGCCAGGTTGACCAGAACCAGGCTCATTTTGTTTGCCTTGACGCTTATTGCTTTTGGCCTCGCGCTTGGTGGCCTTGAAAGTGGCAGCAATGAGGAAGCCCCCAGCCAGGTGATCAGTCTTGACCTGCCGGAACGGCATGCTTTTCAGAGCAGGCCGGACCAGGCCGGGGCTCTCATGACCGGCGAAGTGGATATCAGCGCAGATATTTCACCACTTGAGGAGTGGGAAGAGATCACGGTTCGGAAAGGTCAGTCGCTGGATGGTATCTTTCGTCAACAGGGTTTCAGTGCCCGGACATTGCATGAAATCATGGCGCTGAATGACGACACCGGGCAGTTGAAGAAAATACGCCCTGGTGACCTGTTCGAATTCCAGCGTTTTGATGACAACTCTCTCAAGCGGATGCGCTATGCCGTCGATGAAGCACGCTACCTGATCGTCGAACACGATGGTCAACAACTGCATGCAAGCACCGAAACCCGCGATATTGTCACGCAAACCACCGAGACCAGCGGCAGCATTGACTCCTCCCTGTTCCTGGCAGGCAAGAAAGCAGGTCTTAGTGACAATATGGTGATGAAACTGGCTAACCTGTTTGGCTGGGATATCGACTTTGTCCTCGATATTCGCGATGGCGACACCTTTCACCTGATCTATGAGAAGGTCTACCGGGATGGGAGCTTCCTGCGTGACGGCGAAATTATAGGCGCCACGTTCAATAACCAGGGTGAAAAGTTCCAGGCGATAAGATTTGAAATCGATGGACGGTCACAATATTTCGCGCCGGATGGGCGCAATATGCGCAAGGCATTTCTGCGCGCGCCCCTGAATTTCTCGTATATCAGTTCAAATTTTAACCCCAAGCGCTTTCACCCGATCCTGAAAAGGGTCAAAGCCCACAATGGAATTGACTACCGTGCACCCAAGGGCACGCCGGTATTCGCTGCAGGTGATGGCAAGGTCATTCAATCGGCCTACAGTAAATTCAATGGCCACCACGTGTTTATCCAACACGCCAACAGTATCGTTACCAAGTACCTGCATTTCACCAACCGGACCGTGAAAAAGGGCCAGCGGGTTAAACAGGGTGAGGTGATTGGTTATGTCGGTTCAACCGGCCTTGCCCAGGCGCCTCACCTGCATTATGAATTTCTGCTTAATGGGGTGCATCGAAATCCGCGCACGGTTTCCCTGCCGATCGCCAACCCACTGGGTGAAGCAGAACTTGGTGATTTCAGACGCCAGGCCGCACCGATATTAACCCAGCTTGGGCGACTTGAGTCTGCCTCCATGTATGCCAGCAGCAGCCCATGACCGAAGACCTGTATATCGGCATGTTGTCCGGCACCAGCAGGGATGGCGTGGATGCTGTATTGGTTAATATCAGTGATGGCTCTATGGATTTACTACACGCCACCTGCACAGCCTACCCGCCTGCCATCAAAATGACCCTGGACCAATTGCTTGAGACCGGTGGCAAGCCCTCCGCGGACGTGGTCAGCCTGCTGGATGAAAATCTTGGCCGTTTTTTTGCCCGTTCGGCGCAGAACCTGGTCCGTGAAGCTGGTATGGAAATGCGGGATATCCGCGCCATTGGCTCCCACGGACAAAACGTATGGCATCAACCCGGGGGTGAAAACCCGCTTACCCTTCAACTGGGTAGAGGTGACATCATAGCCAGGAACACTTCGACGACCGTGGTCGCCAATTTTCGAGCAGCGGATGTCAAGGCCGGTGGCCAGGGAGCGCCCCTTGCACCCTTGCTCCACCGTGAACTGTTCCATAGCGCCAGCGAAGATCGCGCCATTCTCAATATCGGTGGTATTGCCAACCTGACGATCCTGCCAGCGGAAGGAGGTGTCAGCGGTTTCGATTGCGGCCCCGGCAATTGCCTGATGGATGCCTGGACCAGCCTGCATCTGCAGAAAGACTTTGACGAGAACGGCAGGTGGGCAGCCAAAGGCAGACCAGACCAGGAACTCCTCCATCGCCTGCTGGCCGATCCGTTTTTCAGCCAGGCGCCGCCAAAGAGCACGGGGCTCGAATATTTCAATCTTAATTGGCTGAAGGGATACCTGGGTGATCCTGCACCAGCCGAGACCGACATACAGGCAACGCTCGCGGAGCTGAGTGCCACTAGCATCGCTGCAAGCCTCGAGAAGGTTGGTCTCCCCGACCGCATGATGGTCTGTGGCGGCGGGGTCCACAACACTTTCCTGATGCAAAGGCTTGGCGCTGCCATTCCTGCTTTAGCGATACAACCAACCAGCCTGCATGGCATTGACCCCAATTGTGTGGAAGGCCTTTTGTTTGCCTGGCTGGCCTATCAGCGCCTGCATGGGAACAGCCAGGATACAACGGCTATCACCGGCGCCAGGCAAGCGGTTCTTTTGGGTGACGTCTTCGAGCCCTGACTCAAAATATTGTGAATATATTAGGAGGCTAAGATGTCCTTGCTGCTCAACATTCTCTGGTTCGTTTTCGGTGGTTTTATCGTGTCGCTGGCGTATATCCTGGGCGGTCTTCTTCTATGTTTCACCATCATAGGGATTCCATTCGGAATCCAATGCTTCAAGCTGTCTCTTTTGGGCCTGGCTCCTTTTGGCCGCGAGATTCGTGAGACAGAACCTCCAGGTGGAGCGATTGCCGTAATCATGAATATTATCTGGATCATTCTGCCCGGACTGGAACTCGCTTTGATACACCTTTTCCTGGCATTGTTCTTCGCCATCACGATTATTGGCATTCCATTTGCTCTACAGCATTTAAAGATGACCCGGCTGGCAATCCTGCCATTCGGCTTTCGTGTCACGGAAAAACGCTGACCACTCGAGAATGCACGCGAGAAAGATGAAGTTTTTAAGCTTCCTGTAAGCTTCCTGTAAGCAATTCTTAAGCTTTATCCAAGCAAAAAGCAGAAGCCCCATACGGAGGCGTATGTTTATTAAAATTGCTGTAATTTACATGATCTAGGTCAACTGTAACTCCAATAATATCTGTTTTACTCTGCTCAGGTTCATGCGCTTGGAGTCCCATGTGTTACATGCAACCATCAGCATTTTGTCACCTGTCCAAACGGACAAATATCGGCCCAAATTCGTACATACGATTGGTAATCAGGTGTTTATTTAAAACACCCGAACAGCCTTGTCTTTTGGTTTCAGTATGAAAATAAGAGTCATGAAGAAATTATCCAGCATTCTCGATTCAACGTACGTTGTTCATCAAAGCGAGGTGGTGGGCATTACGTTTAATCTGGAGTGAAGATTCAGGAATTTTATAAACAACAAAAGTGAATTTACCTTTTCGGAGGATTAAAAAATGGTTGTGGCCTTAATTGTTATCACAACAATCGTTGTGTTTGTCTTGGTTGATCTTGCGCTCCGTATGCTCCTGAAAAGGGCGCATGAGAATCGCATAAGGACAGAAAGAGAGCAGGCACTGGATATCGGTCTGAGGCTCGATGTAAGCGAGGAAGCGCCTTCGCTTAAACGGGTAGAGTTAGACAATCCAAAAGCCCGAATACTGGCCGTTGACGATGAAGAAATAGTCCTGAGCAGTTTTCGCAAATTGCTCGTGCTTGCGGGCTACGCCATCGACACCGTGGAAACGGGGTCGGAGGCTTTAGGTCTGATTCGCAAGAATGATTATGATTTTGTGTTCACAGATTTGAAAATGCCGGGTATGGACGGGGTCGAAGTCACGAAGGCCGTCAAGCACCTGCGACCCGATATCGATGTCATTGTCATTACCGGTTACGCATCAATAGAAACTGCCGTGGAAACGGTCAAATTCGGCGCCACGGCTTACATTGAAAAACCGTTTACCGAAGACGAATTGCTCGACTTTGTTAAAACCGCATTGATCGCGCGCGAGGCTAACCTGGAAAAGAACATGCGCCATAAAATCCGCCTGATCAGGCCGGGCACCCGTGAATCGGAGTCAAGGTTTGAGCTTAATGTTCCGGCGGGAGTTTTCATATCTCCGCAGCATGCATGGGCAAAGATCGAGCCGAATGGAACTGTCCAGATCGGACTGGATGACCTGGTGAGGAAGATCTTTGGAAAATTCGATCATGTCGAGCTGCCCCCCATGGCGCAAAAGATTGAAAAAGGAGACACGCTTTTCACGCTCAGATATGGCGATCACAGTCTGAAAATACCCTCTCCTCTCAGTGGCAAGGTCACATCGGTTAATTCAGAGCATGCCGAACATCCCGAGTGGTTGACGATCAAGCCGTTCCAGTTGAGCTGGATGTGTGGAATTGAACCATCCAATCTCGCTGCGGAGTTACCCGACCTCAAAATCGGGCGTGATTCAGTGAGTTGGTACCAGGCCGAAATAGACAGGTTCCACAAACTTGCAAATAACCTGGTTGGGGACACTTCCGCGCCTGAAACGAATAAAGCCGAAGAGGATGAACGATTCAAACATGCTGAATATATGAAACTGCTGATTGAGTTTTCAACTCCGTTTCTGCAGGTAGAGCATTCTGACTAACGCCTGGACCTAACCCTGTTGAAAATTTAGCGAGGCATTTATGCGCAAATTTTATATTTCCGTGGGATTGTTGCTTGTTGTTTCTTTTCCTCAATTAGGCTTTTCGCAGGAAGCGGGATCCGTTCCAGCGTCTGAAGTCCAGCAGGTCGCGTGCGATATCAGGTTTGAATTAACGGTGGGTGACGTGTGTTTCCCGCACAAAATGCACCGCAAAATGGGGTGCAAGGAATGCCATCATCAATATCAGGCCGAGGCTTTAGAGACCCCGCATCCTGATTACCTGACATCTTCCTGGAAAAGCTGCCAAACCTGCCATAGCGAGGAATCAGCTCAACAAAAGAGATCCAGGCGTTGCTCAAGCTGTCACTTTTCAGACCCCGATAATATTGCCGATGAAACGCCCAGCTCCAAGGTGGCCCATCATAAGAGCTGCTGGAAATGCCATGACTCAGGTACTGGAGCAGAGGCCAGCGCAGGGTGTGCTGACTGTCATATAAAGGAAGAGAAATAACGGCACAGTTATAAATATATTAGCCCCTGGAAAGGCTCCAGACCCGGCCAGGGGGTAAGGAGACAAAATGGATAGACGAGGATTTTTAAAAACGTCACTTGTCGTCGGCGGTTCTGCTTTAACAAGCAAAAAGGCCCGCGCCCAGGACAAGCCCGATCCAGAAGAATTTGTTGGTGTGTTGGTCGACACAACCCGCTGCATTGGCTGCAGGGCTTGTGAAGTCGCCTGCTCCCAGGAACACGACATGTTCGTCCCGGACGTAATCAACGACGGCGCGCTCGAGTCAATTCGCAAAACAAGCGAAACGCAATGGACGGTTGTCAATAAATTCGAGACTGAAAAGGGTGACGTATTTGTCAAGAGACAGTGCATGCATTGCTACCAGGCTGCCTGCGCAATTGCCTGCCCAACGGAGGCGATGAAACAAACCGAGAAGGGGCCGGTGATCTGGAGGGGTAACAAGTGTATTGGCTGCCGCTTCTGCATGATCTCCTGCCCATTCGAAATGCCAAAATTTGAATATAACGAATGGAATCCGAAGCTACAGAAATGCACCATGTGTTTTGAGCGCCTCGAAGAAGGTCAGCAACCGGCCTGTGTAGCAGCATGCCCGACCGATGCCCTTCATTTTGGTACGCGCGTCCGGAATCTGAAGATTGCCAGGCACCGCATTTACAATCACCCGGATAAATATGTAGCCCATATCTATGGTGAGAACGAGGTCGGCGGAACCGGTTATATTTACTTATCTGCCGTGCCTTTTGAGCAGCTTGGCTTCAGAACCGATCTTGGCGACACACCATATCCCGAGTATACAAAGGAGTTCCTCTATGCCGTGCCCATGATCCTGTTCGGGGTCCCGGCCTTTTTGTTAGGGCTCAATGCGCTGGCCGACAATGGCAATCAGAATACAGATGGTGAATTCGAGCTTGAGTTTGATTCTGATCATAAGGGGGCAAGTGATGAATAAAGACGTCGCTATTACCGGATCATTCGGCAACTTCTTTCACTTCCTGATCCAGGAGTTGAAACCCCGCGGCCCCTGGCTGACTCCGTTCAATATTATATCGATCCCGGTTATTTTGACCGGTGTAGTCATACTGTGTTTCCGTTTTATCTACGGCCTGGGTTCGGTAACCAACCTGTCGCAGGAAACAGCCTGGGGACTGTGGATGGGTTTTGACGTGGTGACCGGTGTTGCCCTCGCCGGTGGGGCCTATGTCATAACATTCGTGGTTTACGTCATGCGGGTCGACAAGTACCACGCAATTGTACGGGTCACTGTTTTAAACGGTTTGCTGGCTTATTCCTTCTATGGTGCCGCCCTGCTGTTCGATCTTGGACGGCCCTGGAACGCGCCGAACCCATACATCGGTAATTCTTTCGGGTTCAGTTCCGTGCTGTTCCTGATTTGCTGGCACTTCCTGCTCTACATGGTTGCAGAGTTTGTCGAGTTCTCGCCGGTTATCGCGGAATGGCTGCATTGGGAAAAAGCCAAAAAAGTCCTCAAGAAGCTCACTCTTGGCACGGTTATCCTGGGCATCACACTATCGATTCTGCACCAATCAGGCCTCGGCGCATTGTTCCTGATGGCCAAGCCCAAAATTCATCCACTATGGTGGTCACAGTTCATCCCGATCCTGTTTTTTGTCTCCAGCATTTATGCAGGGTTGGCCATGATTATTGTCGAAGGGACCATAAGCCACAGGGTTTTCAAACGCCTGATCCCGCCACAACACCATCATCACTTTAACGACATCATGTTTGGATTGGCAAAAGGCGCTGCCATCACCATGTTTGTCTACTATTTCTGTAAAGCCCTGCTATTCATTCATGACAAGCAGTGGGACATGCTCAACGACGGTTGGGGTCTCTGGTATCTTGTGGAAGTGATTGGTTTCGTTTTGATTCCTGCTTTGATGTTTGCTTTTGGCTTTAAGCACAGAAGTTTGAATATCATAAAAATTGCCGCGGTCATGGCGCTGCTTGGCATCATACTCAACCGGCTCAATGTTTCCGTCATCAGCTTCAATTGGTATGCGGATGTACATTACTTTCCAAGCTGGCAGGAAATCGTGGTAACGCTGATGGTGATTTTCAGTGAAATCTGGGTATTTCGCTGGTTTGTTACCCGCATGCCGGTGTTTGATTCAGATCATTAGCACAATGAGTTAAAGGAATTGCAATGGATTCTTTCATCTATGTAAATATCTTTGAAACGAAAGGTCTCGAGTACCTGCTTTTACTGTGTTTCTGGGTGCTGTTCATGTATTTGGTCCGGTACCTCTCGCCAACGCCGAAAAACAGCAAGGGCAAAAAGCAGTAGGCGCTGTTGCGGGTGATTTATGCTAAATAGCAAAATCGGTTTAAAACTGACCTTCGGTGCAGTGCTGTCGATTCTTGTTGTGATCGGCGTATTCGCCTACTTCAATATCCAGTCCGAAAACAAAACCCTGCTCATGGAGGTAGAACGGCACGCGACCCAGTTCAGTGAGCACCTCAAGTCGGATATGGGCTATGACATGCTGCATAACGACCGGGTGCGGATACAGGACAGTATCAGCCGCATCGGCAACCAGGGGGCCATTGACGGCATCCGGGTATTCAATAAGGCGGGCGAGGTCATCTATTCGTCAATCCCAAGGGAAATCGGCAAGATGGTCACCATGGAGGCGACCAGTTGTTACCGCTGCCATCTGACGGGTGAACCGATGAAATCTCTGCAGAAGCAGGAACACATGCGGATCTTCCGCCCTGCTCCAGACGGACCGCGGTTATTGGGTATTATCAACCCGGTTTACAATGAACCATCGTGCTGGACGGCGGCCTGTCACGAACACCCCGAAACGCAGACCGTACTCGGGGTATTGGATGTCACCATGCCTCTGACCAAGGTTGACGAAAACATCCGTCGCAACCAGATCGCAATTGTCGCTCTGGCCGCCAGTGTAATGATTATTCTCAGCGTAATCATCGGTTTCCTGGTCCGGTGGTGGATCGACCGGCCCGTCCGGGATCTGCTTAAGGCAACGAGGGAGGTGGCCGGCGGAAATCTCAACTACCGGGTCGAGGTGAAGCGAGAGGATGAGTTGGGGATGCTGGCCAAGTCCTTTAACAGCATGACCGACAAGCTGGCCGAGGCCCGACTCCAGTTGTTCCAGTCGGATAAGCTCGCCTCCCTCGGTAAACTGGCAGCGGGAGTCGCTCATGAGATCAACAATCCGTTAACCGCGGTACTCACCAACAGCAGTTATTTGCTGAAGCGCTCGCAGGGACAACCAGAGACAAGCGACGATCTCCAGGTCATCGTTTCCGAGACCATCCGCTGCCGCGAGATCGTCAAGAGCCTGCTGGACTTTGCCCGGCAAACGGTCCCTAAAAAGCGCAAGGCCGACATCAACGAGATCATCCAGCGCGCCGCAACCGTGATCGAGAACCAACTCTCCGTTAACCAGGTAGAACTGGTCATGGACCTGGACACCGCGCTTCCCAATGTGACGGTAGACGCCAACCAGATCCAGCAGGTTTTCATCAACCTGATGGTTAACGCATCCGATGCCATCGGCGCACAGGGTGGCACCATTAAGGTGATAAGCAAGGCGATAAGCCTCGGCCCCGCAGGTACCCTCCAGATCAAACGTGCTCTTTGCCGGAAACGACATGACCTCATTGACAGGAAGGTCCAGATCGATTCAAAGCCTGCCATCAGCATGCGTTATCGCAAAAAGAAGCAGACCGGAATCATCCACCTCAACCCCATGTATGGCTCGATCGACCATAACCTGGGTGACATGCCCGCACTTGGGAAGGGCGTCGACCTCATGTGTCCGGACTGCTCGGCCTCGCTCATAGCAGAGGGACAGACCTGTCCGAAGTGCGGCTCTCCTGTCTATGCATTCGAGGTGCCGCTAAAAGGCCTGGTTCAAGGTTGCCTGAGGGATGGATGTGGCTGGCAGCGCTGGGAACATGCCGATTCCGCATGGAACGACGAATACGTTGAGGTGCGGGTGATAGACGACGGTTGCGGTATCCCCAAGTCGCAGCTTCCAAAGCTGTTCGAACCATTTACCACGACAAAAGGGCAAAAGGGAACGGGGTTGGGCTTAGCAGTTACCTGGGGGATCGTGGACAATCACAATGGAACCATCTCGGTGGAGAGTGAGGAGGGCGCCGGGACAACCTTTATCATTCGGATTCCGGTGGGAGCATGAAACAGTTACAGGATATTCTCGTCATCGACGATGAACCGACCGTCACCCAGGCAGTGGCTAAAATTTGCGGTGCAGAAGGTATGCTGGTGACAACCGCTGGCGAGGCTTTCGAGGCTTTGAAAAAGTTGGAGGAATGCAAGTTTCGCCTGATTCTCTGCGACATCATGATGCCCGAACTCAACGGCTTCCAGTTTCTCGAAGAACTTGCCCATCGGGGCATCCGCACGCCCGTGGTAATGATGACCGGGTACTCTACCGTGGAAAACGCGGTCAGAAGCCTGACCGCGACCGGTGCCGTGGACTATATTCCAAAACCATTTACCGCCGATGAATTGCTGACGGTCATCCAGCGCAGCCTTCGTTGCGGCAAGCTATTGGATGAGGCCGAATCTGCCAGCCTGCCGCGCAGCGGTGCCATGAGCTATGTTCCGTGCCCGGTAAACTATTACCGGCTCGGCTATGTCAGTTGGGCCTTGATGGAGGACAAGGGGACCGCAAAGATCGGCGTGACCGACCTATTCCTGAGGGCGGCTGAGGGTATTAACGAATTCGAGTTTGCACAACCCGGTGAAGACCTTTTACAAGGCGTCCCCTGTGCGGAAGCCATATCCCCGGACGGCTCAAAACACATCATCATGTGCCCCTTGAGCGGCAGGGTACTTGAGGTCAATGCAGGCGCACAATCCAATCCTTCCCTGGTTGAAAGAGATCCTTATTTCAGGGGGTGGTTATACCGGATTTTGCCGTCGAACCCGGCAAGTGATTTGCAGTGGCTGAGTTTATAAAACCATAACCTGGGTGCGGTTAACCGCAGCGGGCCAAGGTTAGAGTATACGAGGGTATCCAGCCTTGCCTTCGGTCCGTGCTTTGCCTGTGCGCACTTCAGGTAACACCCATGCAAAGTGTGCGTGTGCAGCAAGTCCACCGACCCATTTTATTCATTGTTCAGCAAACATGATCACTGTCATCAGAACCTAAAAAAGGGCCATCTCAAAGGCCTTTACTGCGCCGTTAATATTTGATCAGAAGCGGCCAATTTCTGCCTCAATTTTACATGATCTAGATCAATTCAACTTACCATACGGGCGAGTATGCTGAGACTTAGTTATCAGACAAATCCACCGCCAGGTGGGCCTCCTGTAAGGATATGATGATGATCTCACCGGTAAGCAAAGCTCTTTGGTTCGTGACCCTGTTAATGTTTGTTTGCGTCGCCCAGGCGGAAGATTATGCAGGGCCCGGAAAATGTCGTGGTTGCCATAAAGATGAGTACGCAGGCTGGAAGGACTCACCTCATGCTCAAGCTTTTTCTAATGGTTTCCAGGAAACCTGGAAAGACCTGGGAAGTCAATTCTACTGCCTTGTTTGCCATGCCACGGGTGCAGACATCGAGGCTGAAACCTTTTCACACCCCGGTGTCACTTGTGAGTCCTGCCATGGTGTCATGAGTAAAGGACATTCTAAAAAAGGCGCTGTAATGCCCCTGCCCATCACATCGGAAGTTTGCCGGGATTGCCACAAAAGAACCTTTCAGGAATGGCAGATAAGTCAGCATAGCCAGAATAATATCCGTTGTTTTGACTGTCATGGGGCCCATGCCCAGTCCTTGCGCTCAAGTGGCGGTGACATTCTCTGCGGTGCATGCCACTCCAAACGTTTAGAGGACTTCGCACACGCCACGCACCAGTTGGAAGGCCTGCATTGCAACAGCTGCCATATGCCAGTGACCGCAGCACCCGAGGATGTTATTGAGGGCGCTGGCGCAGCAGGCCACACGCTGTTCGTTGGCACCGAGGTCTGTGGCCGCTGCCACGCGGACATGGTCCATAGCAGCGCGCAGTTGCCTGAAATGCGCGAACGGTTAATAGCGGCGACCAAGGGCGAATACCTCACCGGTGGCAAGGGTGCTGTAGAACTGTATGAAGAAGTGCGTACATTGACCTGGATGCTCGACAGCGCCCGCAAGAAGTTATGGAGCGCCTGGGTCCTGGGCCTGGTGGTTGGATTATTCATCGGCTGGTTGTTTGCCTGGTATGTCCTGGTAAAACAGAGAAGCAAATGACAAAGAACCAGCATATGACAGACACGAGCGCGTTTAACCGCAGACGGTTCCTGCAAGGCATGGCAGGCGCAACGGGGCTGTCCGTCATTTCACCAAGCAGCCTGAATGCACATTTGCCTGCTCACGCGGAAACCCCTTCAGTACTGGTCGATGTCACACGGTGCATCGGCTGCCGGTCTTGTATGCGTGCATGCAAGAATGCCAACGATCTGCCAAACGATACTGATCTGTCCAAAGGCTTCCCCCACTCATGGGACCGGCAGGAATTGCGCTTTGACCAGTGGACAGTCGTCAACCCGGCGACTGGTTGCAACGCCGACGGCACGGAAGTCACCCGCAACGTTAAAACTCAGTGTATGCAGTGCCTGGACCCCACCTGTGTATCGGTTTGCCTGGTCGGGGCGCTGACCAAATCCGAACTCGGGCCTATCCTTTACGATGCAGACCGCTGCATCGGTTGTCGTTACTGCATGATGGCTTGCCCTTTTGATATTCCCAAGTTCGAATGGAAGGGAGGCATGTCACCGGTCATTGGAAAATGTCAGATGTGTACCCGCAAACGACTCGCGGAAGGACGGATTCCCGGCTGTGTTGAGTCCTGTCCAACCGGCGCGTTGAAATTTGGCCAGCGAGATACCTTGTTGTTTGAAGCCAGGGCACGGATCAAAACCCGGCCAGAACGTTATTTAAACCACATATATGGCGAGAAAGAGGCCGGCGGAACGGCCTGGCTCTACATGTCCGATGTGCCTTTTGAAAGCCTGGGGTTCAAATCCGACCTGGAAACAGCACCAATGCCGCCCCTCACCTGGGAGGTGCTCAACAAGATACCCATGGTGGCCGCAGCAATGGCTGGTCTCTTTGGAACACTGGCCTGGAGTCTTAACAGGCGGGAGAGCCTTGACAGCCAGGAGAGTCCAGACAACCAGGAGACACCCGAATGAACGGCTGGATCTTTATACTCGTGTGCCTGACCATATTGATCTGGGCAGCCCTGTGTTTGGTCTATGACAAAAGACCGCGCTTCCTGCGTCCAGTCACTGCCATCACCATTCTCTGTATCTGGGTTGCAGCCCTCTGGACGCTGATCCGGCGGTTCACCGAAGGACTCGGTGCGGTAACAGGAATGAACGACAACGCCCCCTGGGGGCTGTGGATCGGCGTAGATGTTTTTGCTGGTGTCGCCCTGGCGGCGGGTGGTTTCGTTATTGCAGCCACCGTACATATATTCCGTATCAAGCGCTTCGAACCGATTCTGAGACCGACCGTACTGACAGCATTCCTGGGCTATATTCTGGTCGCCGTGGCGCTCTTTATTGACATCGGCCGCCCACTGAGCTGGTGGCACCCCCTGGTCATGTGGCAAGAACATTCCATCATGTTCGAGGTGACCTGGTGCGTGATACTTTACTCGACGGTACTTGCCATTGAAATCAGTCCGGTCGTACTTGAACGGCTTGGCTTAACCACACTGTTGAGACTGGTCAAAACGATCACTATTCCGGTTGTCATTGCGGGTGTAATCCTCTCCACCATGCACCAATCGTCGCTTGGCTCTCTTTATCTGATCGTGCCGGAAAAACTCTACCCGCTTTGGTACTCCCCGCTTTTGCCTGTGTTCCACCTGCTTTCTGCTGTCGCTGCAGGCATGTGCGTGATCATCGTCGAATCGTTTTTTTCGTCCAAAATCCTCAGACGCGGGCTCGAGTCTTCCCTGATGGCCGATCTGGGCAGGGCTGCATCCATCATCCTGTTTCTGTACCTGGTAATAAAACTCGCAGACCTCGCCGTACGCGGATCCTGGGTTCTGATCCTGGAGCAAAACTTGCAAAGCAACCTGTTTCTATTGGAAATGCTGGGAGGGGTTGTATTGCCCGCCATACTACTGTCATTCAGGAGAGTACGAAAACTGCCGAGGGGGCTACTTGCAGCCTCGACACTTGTGATGATGGGCATCGTTCTCAACCGGATAAATATTTGCTGGTTCGGAATGTCGGTCAGCGACCAGCTCCACTACATCCCGACCTGGATGGAAATTGCAGTGTCGCTCGGTTCTATCACGGCTGGCATAATTGTTTTCTTTCTGGCGGTGCACTACTTGCCGGTTTTTCCGAAGACTGAAGAGGAGTTACCTGGCGCAGTTTCCCCTTTACCCAATGCGGCTTAAATTCGGCCAGGGTGAGGCAGGCTAACGCGACGGCGGTGATACTTGGCCATTACAATACCGGGTGGATAAGCGCACTCAAGCCATGGCTTGAGTGCGGTACATTCGCTCCAGGATCAAACCCGTCGCTGCGGGAGAGACTTCTATCTCATACAGGGTTCTTGAAACCCGGGGGCCCTAGCCTTCGACAGGTTTTGCCTTCAGAAACCCGGCCAGTTTCTTGTCGGTCCTGCGAATGTGCTCAACAAACCATTCGATAATGTAATAATTGACTTCACGGCCAAGCGACATACTGAAACCCTGGGTTTTCATCCGTGCATAGAGTTCCTCCAGGTGCTCGAGGAAATACAGGTGCGCCTGCCTGTGCGATTCGTAGCCGGGATAACCGGCCTCTTTCATGATCGCCTCTTCGGATGAAAAGTGCTCTTCGGCGTATTCATACAAAAACTTGAACTTTTTCAACAAATCAAATGCCTGCTCAGAACCCGAAGCGTTTTCGGTCGCCTTTGCCAGGTAATGATTCAACAGATTAAAATACTGGCGGTGCTGCTCATCGACCGTTTCCACTCCCGTTTCGAGGTCGACCGACCATTCGACACTTCTTACTTCGGCTGTCATAAGAATCCCTCTCTGAAAGCCTGACTTTTGGATTCGCGTAAACGAAAACCAATATCCAGCAACCGTCCATATCCACAAGCATCCACGCCGCTTGTTACTCATTGCGAGTAATCTTACGCCTAAACTTCATATTTTTCATATACATATTTAACCGGGTACTGGACTGTCACGCGCCACCGAGAGCACCTTGTCAATAGATACGCACTTGGCGGGGAACTGCTCCGGTATCAGGGTTTGAGAAAGCTACCCTATTGGTTTGACTTGGTTGTACACACCAGGGCGGGTGGTGCAGCGGGCAAAATTTGCGCCGTTACTTTGCGGGCCGTTCAGCCCAAGGCGCCACTTTGAAAAGCAGCAACAGGCCCGGAATCGCGACCAGGGTACACAGCAGGAAAAACTGTGTGTAACCAACCGCTTCGATGATGAAACCCGTCGAGGCATTGGCAAAGGTCCTGGGTACCGCGATAAAACTGCTAAAAAGGGCAAACTGTGTGGCTGTAAAAGCCTTGCTGGTTTCCCTGGCCATGTATGCGGTCAGCGCAATTGTGCCCAGGCCCACACCAAGGTACTCAGCACTGACGACGATGAACAACCCAACTGTATTATGCCCGACCGTGCTCAGCCACACGTAACCAAGAATGGTAAACATCTGTACAAAACCAAATATCCAAAGTGCCCGGTTGATGCTCAATTTCAACATGACCACACCACCCAGGATACCGCCGGCGATGGAGGACCATAGAGCAGCAATTTTTGCGATTGAACCAATTTCGGTACGACTAAACCCCATATCCAGGTAAAACGGAGTCGCCAGGGCTGTCGCCATGTTGTCACCGAGCTTGTAGAGAAACATAAACGCGAGAATCGCCAGGCCGGCCTTGATACCGTCGCGGGCAAAAAACTCGGCGAAAGGCTCGATGACCGCCTCTCGCAATGTGGCCGGCGCCAGGGCGTCATCGCTGACCTCTTTAATGATCAGCGTTGTGACAATGCCAACCACCATAAACGCTGCGGTGACCCAGTAGACCACTGGCCAGGGTAAAACATCCGACAGGATCAAGGCCAACGAACCCGGCACCAGGGATGAAAGACGATAGGCATTGATGAAAAACGATGTACCGGTACCCAGTTCGTCATCGGCAAGCAACTCGCGCCGGTATGCGTCTATCACGATGTCCTGGCTGGCGCCGAACAACGATACGATGAACACAGTGACCACGATCGCCCTCAAGGACTGCGACGGATCAAACTGGCCGAGCGCTGCGATTGAAACCAACAACCCCAATTGTGTGATCAGGGCCCAGCCCCGTCGCCGGCCCAGGAATGGCAGCTTGAAGCGATCCATCAGGGGCGACCAGAGAAACTTCCACGTATACGGTAGTGACACCAGCGCAAACAGGCCTATCGTCGCCAGGTCTACCTCGTGGCTGCGCAACCAGGCCGGAACCAGTTGAATCAAAACATAAAGCGGCATGCCGGAGGTAAAACCCAGAAAAACACAGGTCACCATCTTGCGGTTGAACAAGATCTCCTGCCAGCGCCTTGGTGCAGTATTCAAAGCCGGTTTACCCTTTGCCAATGTCGTAGTCGTAATCAATGGTCAGAGGAGCGTGGTCTGAGAAACGCTCATCCTTGTAGATTTCCACCGCTCGTGCCGCAGAGGCAATAACCGGTGTCGCCACGTGGTAGTCAATGCGCCAACCGGTATTGTTGGCCCAGGCCTGACCCCGGTTTGACCACCAGGTGTACTGGTGCTCACCGGGCTCGACCTGGCGGAAGGCATCGACCATGCCAACATCACCAAATAGTTCATCCATCCAGGCTCGTTCCTCCGGCAGAAAGCCGGAGTTTTTCTGGTTGCCACGCCAATTTTTAATATCAATTTTCCTGTGCGCGATATTCCAGTCACCACAAATAATGTATTCACGACCCTCTTTTACCATTGCCCTGAGCAGGGGCTGCAGGTAATCCATGGTCTGGTACTTGATCTGCTGGCGTTCTTCCTTGGAGGAACCCGACTGCATATACAACGAGACCACACTCAGCTTGCCAAAATCAGCGCGGATCCACCGGCCCTCATTGTCCATAACATCCCAACCGATACCGATTTGGACGTCATCCGGTTTGTGGCGGGTATAGATCGCCACGCCGCTATAGCCCTTTTTCTGCGCGTCATGAAAATACCGGTGATAGCCGTCCGGATAAAATACCGGGTCGCCCAGTTGATGTTCCTGGGCCTTGGTTTCCTGGATACAGACCACGTCGGCCTGTCTTTTCTGCATCCAGTCAAAGAAACCCTTTTTGGCAGCCGCCCGGATGCCATTGGTATTCACACTGATTATTCGCATAGCTTGAATTTCTTTTTTGGGGGAGTCACTGATTTATTCCGGGTGGTGTAGATTACGGTTCAAAATGTCCAGATTCAAGGTGCGAATCGCAGGTAATAGCTGGCCATTGACAAGATTCGGACCAACGGTAAGCGCTTTAGGCGACAAGGAAGCTGAGCATTTTGGATGTAAGGTACGAGTTCATGAATTGACCAGGGACTCCTTTGGTGGGAAAAAGCAGCATAACCGCCCCGGGGCATCTTGTCATGGTGTAAGCGTATTGCAGAATGCACCAAGCCGCGAGATACTCAATTCATGCAAAACTACAAACAACAATTTTTCCAATTGGCGCTGGCGCAGGGCAACCTGAAGTTTGGTGAATTCACTTTGAAGTCGGGACGCGTCAGCCCTTACTTTTTCAATGCCGGTGGTTTTGATGACGGCAGGAGCCTGGAGTTGCTCTCGGCCTGTTACGCCCAGGCAATCCTGGATTCAGGTGTGGCCTTCGATATGTTGTTCGGCCCGGCGTATAAGGGAATCCCTCTGGCTGCCGGAATTTCCATCATGCTCAATGCCGGTCACCAGAGAAATATTCCTTTCGCCTACAACCGCAAGGAGGCCAAGGACCATGGCGAAGGCGGCACCCTGGTGGGGGCCCCGCTAAGTGGCCGGGTCATGATCACCGATGATGTCATTTCGGCCGGCACCTCGGTTCGTGAGTCCATCGAATGGATACGCCAGGCCGGTGCGACCGCCTGCGCCGTCGCAATCGCGCTGGACCGCCAGGAGCGCGGCCAGGGATCGCAATCAGCCGCCCAGGAAGTGGAATCAGAGTTTGGTCTGCCGGTAATTGCCATCGCCGGGCTGGATGATCTGATCGAGTATCTTGATAGCCATGCGGTCGGAAATATCGACATAGATGCCATTCGGCGGTATCGTAATGAGTATGGAGTCTAGACTGAAACTATCCGGAATATCCGTCGCCCTGATGGCAGTGTTTTTATGGCTGTCGGTTACAGCTGTCCATGCCGAAACATACCGCTGGAAAGACAAGGACGGCAGGGTTCACTATGGTGCCGTTGTCCCGGCTGAATATGCGAACCAGCCGTATGACATTTTGAATAACGCCGGTATGGTTATCGAGCATGTTGAAGACACATCCATGCCGGAGGAGATCAGGGCCGAGAAAAAGGGTCAGGAAAGGTCTCCGCTCATATCCCATGAAGAGCGCGAACGGCAGGCCGATCGCCTGCTGGTGATCCAGTACCGTTCAGAGGAAGAAATTCTCAATGCGCTTGAATTGGAAATCGCACAGCTTGGATATGACACCCGGGTTATCAATCAGTCTTATGAAAGTGCCAACCTCGCCATCAAGGATCAGATCAGGCAGGCCGCAGACCAACAGCGCGCCA
>CALJWY010000147.1 GCA_937974465.1 uncultured Lysobacterales bacterium
CCCGCTTCGGCGATGTGGTAGCCGGAGATGGAAACACTGTAAAAGTTACGCACGCCGTTATCGACAAAAAACTGCTGTATATCGCCCATCATGCGCATCGCAAATTCGGTGGAGAAGATACAGGTGTTTTGGGCCTGGTCCTCCTTGAGGATGTCGGCTTGCACGGTACCGCGCACCTTGGTGATGGTCTCTTTGCTAATCCGCGCATAGGTATCAGCATCCACGACCTTGTCGCCAGTTATGCCCAGCAGGCGCAAACCAAGACCATTATTGCCCTCGGGCAGTTCACCGGCATAGGTGGGCTGGCCTTCACGGAAATACTCTTTGATGACCCTGTTGGCCTTGTCCCAGCCATCGGTTTCATCGAGGTGTTTTTCTACCTGCTGGTCGATGGCAGCGTTCATGAAAAAGGCCAGGATCATTGGCGCCGGGCCGTTGATGGTCATTGAAACCGAGGTGTTGGCCGCACACAGGTCAAAACCGGAATAAAGTTTTTTCAGATCGTCCAGCGTGGCAATGGAGACACCGGAGTTACCCACTTTGCCGTAGATATCCGGACGGGTGTGCGGATCTTCTCCATAGAGGGTGACTGAATCAAATGCTGTTGATAAGCGCACTGATTCGCCATCTTTGCTCAGGTAATGGAAACGGCGGTTGGTACGCTCAGGCGTACCCTCGCCTGCGAACATGCGTGTCGGGTCTTCGCCGGCGCGCCGGTAGGGGAACACGCCTGCGGTGTAGGGATAGCCACCAGGGAGGTTTTCGCGCATCAGGAAGGAGAGCAATTCGCCCCAGTCACGGTCACGTGGCATGCCGATTTTGGGGATTTGGAGTCTGCTCAGGGATTCCTTGAAGTTGTCGCCGATGATTTGTCTGCCGCGAACTTCGTAACTGAACTTTTCGGTACGCAGACCTGCTTTTCGTTGTGGCCATTCCTTCAAAAGCTCAATGGCTTCCGTGGATAGTTCCGCTATGGCTGAGTTGTAGCGTTGTTCTAGGAGGGTGATGGTCTCGTCGTCGCCGCCTTCATGACCGGTTTCTCCGGTTGCTTCTTCAGATTCATTCTCTTCCACCAGGGGTGTCGGGAGGTTTGAGGCTTGCAAGTCTTTCAGACACTCAAAATAGTTCTGCGCGAGGCTGGCGGCTTGAGCCTGGCGTTCGATGTCCTGGTTGATATCCCTGCCCTGCTCTGCGATCTCGGCCAGGTATCTTGTGCGGTTGCCGGGGATCAGAACGGTGGCTTGAGGTTTGTGGTCTGAAACATCAAGATCCGTTGACCAGTTGGCCTCTGGCAGGTTGAGTTTTTCGCGTAGCAGGCGTAGCAGGTTTACAAACATCCAACTGACACCGGGGTCGTTGAACTGGCTGGCGATGGTCGGGTAGACCGGCACATCGTCGTCTTCCATGGTGAAGGCGTTGTGATTGCGTTTCCATTGCTTGCGCACATCGCGCAGGGCGTCTTCGGCGGCGCGTTTGTCGAACTTGTTCAGGACGACCAGCTCGGCGTAGTCCAGCATATCGATCTTTTCCAGCTGGCTCTGGGCGCCGAATTCAGAGGTCATGACATAGCAGGAGAAATCCACCATGTCGACAATTTCAGAATCGGATTGACCAATACCGGCGGTCTCCACGATCACCAGGTCAAAACCGGACGACTTCAGGAATTGGATGGCATCCTGCAACATGGCGCTGGTGGATAAGTGCTGGCGACGGGTTGCCATCGAACGCATATAAATACGCTCAGAGCGCAGGCTATTCATACGGATGCGGTCACCCAGCAGCGCACCACCGGTGCGACGGCGGGTGGGGTCAACCGCCAGGATGGCGATACGTTTATCCGGGAAACTGGCCAACGTCCTGTTCAGCAGTTCATCGGTGACCGATGATTTGCCGGCGCCACCGGTACCGGTAATACCGATAACAGGCGCCTGGCTGGACTCGCCGGCCCATTCATGGCGTTTCATTTTCAACTCGGCCTCACCAAAAAGGCCGGCTTCCAGCGCAGTCAGAATCTGAGCCACGTCACTGGAGTTGTCCTTGCGAAGTTTATTGGGGATAACGGGTGCTATGCGCTTACCGGCAGCACGCTGAACCACATCTTCAATCATTTCGACCAGGCCCATGCCCATGCCGTCATCCGGGTGATAGATGCGGTTTACACCATAGGCTTCAAGCTCCTTGATCTCATCCAGCGTAATGGTGCCGCCACCTCCGGCGAAGACCTGGATATGCCCTGCCCCGCGCTCATTGAGTTGATCAATCATGAAGCGGAAAAATTCGTTATGCCCACCCTGGTAGGACGAAACAGCGATGGCATCGGCATCTTCCTGGATGGCCGCCCGGACGATATCCAGCACACCGCGGTTGTGACCCAGGTGGATGACCTCGCAACCCTGTGCCTGGATCAGGCGGCGCATGATGTTGATGGCGGCATCGTGGCCGTCGAACAATGAAGCGGCTGTGACAAAGCGCAGCGGCGTATCAACTGCCGTCTTGATGTTTTGGGTAATTACTGATTCTGTTTGACTCATGGTTTGGTTCTCAGTAGTTCATTCCGGACAGCTCGGTTCCGGAGGGTTTGGTCATTATTTCAATTGCTGTTTACGACATTGGCAAGGGCGACGTGACACTTTGCTTCGACATTCGAAAGGTCACTCAGCATGACTTCCAGGTCTTTTTGCTTTTGCTCCAGTTCCACACGCTTTTCGCCAATACGGACAATAAATTTCTCAAGCTGTTTTTGATTACCGCGTGGTGAACCGTACATCTTGATCATGTCTGCTGTTTCATCCAGTGTCAGGCCCAGACGTTTGCCACGCAGAATCAGCCTCAGGCTCGTGCGGTCTGCCGGGGTGTAGATACGGCGTGTCCCTGCACGTTTCGGGCACAGGTAACCCTTTTCTTCGTAAAAGCGAATGGTGCGGGTGGTGATATCGAATTCACCTGCAAGCTCGCTGATGGAATAGGTCTTGTTCATCCGGTATCCCTTGTCGACTCCAGTGGTCTGATTTACCGGTCATGTTTGATGACCGGTTTGTCTCGCCACAGCATTAAATAAGATCACGGAATAATACATTACGTTTACGTTAACGTAAAGTAATGTTCAGTGTCTGGGAAACAACAAAAACAAAACAGAACAAAGGAAAAACCGGTAAGTTTCTTGGACATTTGAAAATACGCTGTATGATTATAGTTGCGTAAAAAACTAAACTAACCAGCCCTCCGAGGAAGCTAGCGACCATGACATTAGACATCACCCTGTACGAAGTGGGGCCCAGCCGATCCAAGCAGGTGCGCTGGATGCTTGAAGAGCTTGAAATGGAGTTTCAATCCATCGAAGGTGTTGAAATTCTCCACAGCGATGAGCTTAAAAAGGTCAACCCGATGGGTAAAGTACCTGCCGTGCTTATCAATGGTGAGCCAATGTTCGAGGCAGCAGCAATTTGTACCTACCTGGCCGACCTGGTACCTGAAAAGCAGCTGATCGCGCCTTCCGGAACCCGGGAACGCGCCCTGCACATGCAATGGGTGAGCTTTGCTTTGAGTGAGCTGGAAGCCTATCTATGGAGCAACGCCCGCAACACGTTTGTGCTGCCGAAAGAGGAACGCTCAAAAGCCTTGTTCGAGCAGAACAACAAGGCCTTTATTGGCGCCGCAAAAGTGCTGGATAAAGTACTGGCAGATAGCGACTA
>CALJWY010000148.1 GCA_937974465.1 uncultured Lysobacterales bacterium
TGCAATGATCGATTGGAGTGAAGTTTATTTTCTGAGTCGTAATACACGGGCAACGGCTTGCCAAGGATTGTGAGGCTCCACCTGGCGTCGGCACAGGCAATCACCTTTTTATTCGCGTCCTCATCATCAGCTTTGTCTTGCAATAGCGCCTGCTGATTCTGTTGCTCTTCCTGCTGTTTGCGTGCGCTGGTCCTTGATATTGCTTCTGCCATTCTGTGTTTGGCAGCCTCTACCTGTGCAGGGGTGGGTGGGGGTGCTATTTCTACTTCCTTTGAGTGGCTGTCTTCCGGGCAGGTTTCAGCGTAATGTACGACACCATCCTGGTCTACCCATTTACAGATACCGGCGGCCCGGGGAGCGAAAAGGATGAGTAGCAGGGCGAGTAATAGCAGCTTGAGAAAACCTGACATATCAGAATCTACCAGCAGAAAATATGAATACTTCTTAGAGGTCTTCAGACCGGAATGATTCAATCTTTCGAGGACCAAAAAATTCCCTGCCTCCAGGCGTAATTTTTACATCGGTCATGCGTGGTTACGGGCCGAATCAGTCCGGGTTGGAAATACCTCAAGCCTTTATTTGGCTGCGCGGGTTAAAATGGCTCACGGATCAGTTCATAATAGAGGCAGCGTATGGGCGGGTCAGCCCGGGCACCATCAATCAAGAGGATATCCAGTGATTAAATATTTACCAGGTCAGTTATCAACCAGGCCATACAAAGCATTCGCGATTGCAGCATTTCTGCTGACTGGCATGCTGACAGCATGTTCTTCAGGCTTGTCGGTGCGCAGCGATATCGACCCCACAACGGATTTTAGCCAGTACAGGACCTATAACTTCTTTGAGCCCATGGGCATCGAAGGTGGTTATAACTCGCCCGTATTCGGAGAGCATTACCGAGCCTCAATTGGCAATGAGATGGCAAACCGCAACTACCGCAAATCAGACAACCCGGATCTGCTGATCAATGTCACGATCCGCGCCGATGACAAGGTCAGTATGCGGTCGTTTACGAGTCCCTATATGTCGGGCGCCTATTACAACCGCCCGGGAGGCGCCTATGGCGGCTCGGCGTTGGGTGTGGGTATCACGGCGGGAAGAACCGCGACAATGACCACCGAGGCATCCGTATTTATCGATTTTGTTGATTTGCAGCAACGCCGGATTGTCTGGCAGGGTGTTGCCGTCGTTGATGCGAACGAAAAGGTGGCGCAACAGTTGCGTAATGCGATCTATACATCGGTTAACCGGGTGCTTGCGGAGTACCCACATAGCGCAGGAAATTGAGGAAAATGTTACCCAGGAGAATTTTGATGGGTCCGGGGCCCTCCGACGTATACCCGGAAGTATTGGCTGCCATGGCCAGGCCCACAATTGGTCATCTTGACCCCGCATTCGTGGAGTTTATGGATGGGCTTAACGAAAGGTTGAAATACGCTTTCCAGACAAAAAACACGGTGACCCTGCCAATTTCGGCGCCCGGTTCGGCCGGCATGGAATGTTGCCTGGTCAACCTGCTTGAAGCGGGGGACAAGATTGTCATCGCGATCAATGGTGTGTTTGGGATGCGAATGCTGGAAAATGTCCGCCGTTGCGGTGCAGAGCCGGTCACGGTCGAATTTGAGTGGGGTGCGCCGGTCGATCCGAACAGGGTTGAAGATGTGCTCAAGAAGCATCCTGACGCCAAAGCCCTGGCCTTCGTGCATTCAGAGACATCTACCGGTGTGCGCTCTGATGCCGAATCCTTGTGTCAGCTTGCACAAAAATACGGTTGCCTGAGTATTGTAGACGCCGTGACCACCCTGGGTGGTATCGAATTGCAGGTTGATGGCTGGGGAATTGATGCCATTTACTCGGGTACGCAAAAGTGCCTGTCCGCACCACCGGGCTTGTCGCCGGTTTCATTCAGCGAAGCGGCTATGGCAAAAATCCGGTCGCGCAGTACACCACCACAGAGCTGGTTCCTGGATATGAACCTGTTAACCGGATACTGGGGTCCGGGTGCAAAACGTGCCTACCACCATACCGCGCCAATCAATTCGTTGTATGCCCTGGATGAGGCGCTCAGGATTTTGCAGGACGAGGGGCTCGACAACGCATGGGCCCGTCATGCCGCCAACCATCAAAAGTTGCGCGAGGGCCTGCAAGCCATCGGTCTGGAATTCTACGTGGCTGCCGACTATCGCTTGCCGCAACTCAATGCGGTTAAAGTACCTGACGGTGTCGATGAAGCTGCAGTCAGGGGTTTCCTGCTGAATGAATTCAATTTGGAAATCGGTGCCGGGCTCGGCCCCCTGGCCGGTAAAATCTGGCGCATAGGCCTGATGGGTGCATCCAGCACTGAAAAACATGTTGCGCTTTGCCTGGAAGGTATGCAGGCGGCGCTCGCATAGCCTGGGACTGAATTTTCGAAGGGGACGATGGCCGGGCGAATATTCATACTGAGCGTGGTAGCTCTCTGCGTACTGTTTTTTTTGGATCGGAATCAGCAGCCGCTGGTGCATCCGCCCGGTGTGCTGGTTGCTGAGAAGCCCGTCCAGGTTGATTTGCAGCCCTCCCTTTTTACATTTGATGATTACCAGCTAACCCGTAGGGCCCGGTTTGAAATGCGCGCCCGGGTTCTGTCCATAGAACCCTACTACATGAAACGTGAATCCGACCTTTCTCCACTGGACCTGGCCCTGGGCTGGGGTGTGATGTCAGACCAGGCGGTACTCGATCAAATTGACATAACGCAAGGCGGTCGCTGGTACCACACACGCTACCAGCTACCATCACCGGCGCCGGAGCAACAGATCTCAGCAAGTAGCAGCAATATGCACATGATTCCGGCTACACGTAGTATCGCCAGGCAGTTAAAAAACTTGCGGGTGGGGGACGTCATCAAACTGGCTGGTCTGCTGGTGGATGCGGATCATGAATCCGGTTGGTTCTGGCGCACGTCCATGTCCCGCACAGACACCGGGGCAGGTGCCTGCGAGATCGTGTTTGTCGAAGCGCTCAGCGTAGAGTGATCAGGGTGAGAACAAGCCCGCGTCTGCCGAACAGGGTTTAATCTTTAGAAAGCCTTACCGGCACACCATTCAATGCAGCGTTTCCGGATAGCGTATCCAGAAAGTAATTATCGGTGAGGATATTGGTATTGACGCCCGCATGCTTGCTGGCAACTTCCAGCCTGACCCCTTCCATTTGGTGCCCCCAGCCATGCGGAATACTGATAACGCCTGGCATCATGTCTTCGCTCAGTGAAACGGGAATCTCTATTACACCGACCCGTGAACAAACCGTTGCCATGTCCCCATCCCTGAGATGACGTGCCGCTGCGTCCATTGGATGCACCAGCGCCACGCAACGTTGCTTGCCCTTAACCATTCTGTGACTGTTGTGGAGCCAGGAGTTATTGGTGCGGGGGTCCCTGCGCCCGATCAATAACAGGTCAAATTCTGCTGTGGCAGAGGAGGGGGCGCTCGCAAGCAGAAGCTTGCCCAGGTCTGCCACTTCCGTCACACATTCCCGGGGCGCGAGGTTGATGGTCTTGTCGTCGCTAAACAAGCGGTCCGGGAGACAGGGCTGCATGGGCCCAAGGTCTATGCCATGCGGGTTTTGTTTGAGTTTTTTCAAATTCAGCCCATGGGTCTTGTGGTAAGGCCCCTGTTTCAACCTCTGGTTGATTATCCAGCCGTTGCCAAGCTTTTTCAGGATTTCCTTTTTCAACCAGGCGCCAGCTTTCGCCAGGGGGGAACCGGCCTGCATTCGCCAGGCGAGCTCCAGGAAGATTTCCGCATCGGACCGTTGAGTCTTGTCCGGGGCGAAAACCGGTTGGGAATATTTTGCCCCGTTTCTGATCGCCAGCGCCTGGAAAGCAATGTCATAGTGCGACCTTTCCAGTGATGTCAGTGGAGGCAGAATAATATTTGCATGCCGCGTAGTCTCGTTCAGGTAGATATCTATCGAAACCATGAAGTCGAGACTGGCAAGGGCGGTATCAATCTCATCGCCATTTGGGGTGCTTAACACCGGGTTGCCGGCACTGGTTACCAGGGCCCGGATCTGACCCTCTCCGGCAGTGGTGATTTCTTCCGCCATGGCGGCAACGGGAAACTCGCCGTTGAAATTTGGCAGCTTCCTTACCCGGCTAAATCTATCGGCAAAGCCCTTTTTGCCGGGGGGTTTGCTGGAAAGTATCTCAAATGCCGGTTTGCTGAACATGGTTCCGCCCGGGATATCCAGGTTACCCGTGACAATATTGAATACGTTGATCAGCCATTGTGTCAGCGTTCCATATTGTTGGGTTGATACACCGATGCGGCCATAACAGCTGGCGCTCCCGGCGTTGCAGAAGTCCCTGACCAGGGTTTTGAGTTGTTCGGGATCAACCCCGGTTCTTGGTGCTGTTTTTTCGGGTGTAAAACCCTGTACCAGCTTTTCAATGTCTGCCAGGCCCTGTGTAAACCCGGCAACGGTTCCGAGATTAACCAGCTGCTCGTTGAAAACGACCTGCAGCATGGCCAGTAACATGAAAACATCACTGCCTGGTTTGATGAACAGGTGCTGGTCGGCAATTGCGGCGGTTTCAGTGCGGCGTGGATCTATCACGACCAGCCTGCCGCCACGCTCGCGGATTGCTTTCAGGCGCCTGGTTACGCCCGGTGCCGTCATCAAGCTGCCATTGGACACCACCGGATTGGCGCCAAAAATAATGTGAAAACCGGTCCGGTCCAGGTCGGGCAGGGGGATTAACAGGCTATGACCAAACATCAGCAGGGACACCAGTTGTTCCGGTAACTGGTCTACAGAGGTTGCCGAATACCGACTCGCTGTTTTCAAGGTCCGGAAAAACATCGGTCCAAACAGTAACGCATCGAGATTATGCACGCTGGGGTTACCCAGGTAGACCGCCACGGCGTCTTTACCATGATGATGCTGGACACGTTTAAGCCCATCAGCGACTTCATCAAAGGCTTGCTTCCAGGAGATTTCCGACCAGCCTTTACTGGTCTTCTTGATGGGTGTGCGAAGCCTGTCAGGATCGTTGTAGATGTCTTGCAGAGCAACCGCCTTTGGGCAGATATGTCCCTTGCTGACGGGGTCTTTTTTATCACCCCTGATGGATCGAACCTGGCCGTTTTCAAGCTTGATTTCCAGACCGCAAATCGCCTCACACAGGTTGCATGCGATGTAGTGTGTCCTGTTTGGATTAGTCAGTTTCATAGTTTTCAAATGGTAGTCAGCAAACCTCTGCCAACAGCTTATCAATGATTGAGACACAGCGGGAATGATAGCCTGAACCAAACAGGTTCAGATGGTTGAGCATATGGTAGAGGTTGTACAGATCCCGTCGCAGGCGATAGCTGTCAGACAGCGGCAGACACGATTGGTAAGCCGAATAGAACGACTGCTCGAAACCGCCAAATAGTTCGGTCATGGCGATGTCGGTCTCACGGTCACCGTAGTAGCTGGCGGGGTCAAAAATGACGGGTCGCCCATCCGCGGTGTACGCCTTGTTGCCTGCCCACAAATCTCCGTGCAGCAAAGACGCGGCTGGTTGACGATCGTCCATGAATTGATCCAGGCACTCCAGTAATATCTCACCCTTGCTCATTAGCCGGCTGCCATGTCCTGATGTTTGTGCCAACTCAAGTTGCGGTTTGAGACGGCAATCACGCCAGAACGCAGTCCATTCTTTGCCATAGGTATTACATTGCGGTGTGCTGCCGATGTAATTGTCCCGGTTCCAGCCATACTGCTTGCGGGTAATACCATGTAAAGCCGCAAGTTGTTCACCCAGTAAAGCGGCCGGGCCCGATGATGTGAGTTCAAGATATTCCAGCACCAGCCATGAGGTATCGCCATGGCTACCCTGTGCAATTGCGTTCGGTACCTTGATACACCCCTGTTCTGATATTTCCTTCAATGCCTGTGCCTCTGCAGCAAACATACCGGCAGGTGCATTCTGATGGAGTTTTATAAACCAGCGGGTGCTGCCGCTGCGGATCAGCCCTGCATTGTTGATATCGCCACCTGGCAGACTGCGCACCCATTGCGGATGTATGGCTTCTCCGAGGGCTGCGGACAGGCCATTGCCAATTGACTCGATTAAAGAACTTTTAATAATCATGAACAAATTTTACGCGCGATGCGGATAACTCGCACATTAAATCTCCCTGGAAATGCTACTCAAGTGTGCGGGCGGGATAATCGCGAGTGACGTGTCTGCAGGATTGCTTGCGTTCCATTTAGCTGGGAATGAAAAAAGACCAGCCTCTTTTCAGAGGCTGGTCCGTGTTGTCAGGCAATAAAGCTGCCTATATCTTTAACTCAGTCAAAACCTACTTCGATACCTGCAAATATAAAGCGTCCGACACCGCCACCGTACGGGCTGTCAAAGTTGCCGGGGCCACTTGCATAGGTATCGCCACTGGTCGGAATAAACGGACCCTTGTCGTTGAACATGTTCCTGACACCGGCGTATAAACGCAGTTCGTCGGCCCATTTCGTCCGCATGGTATAAGACGCGGTGAGATCGTGTGTCATGTAGGATGGGAAATTATAGTAAGCCAACTTTTCCGGATTCACGACGCAATCGTCGTCACCACTGGCGCATCTTTCATCGTTGTCTTCCATATATCCTAACCAGTCGTCCATACGATCTTTAGCATCAATGGTTGAACTGCTGTACTTGGTTGTCCAACGTAACCGCCAGCCTTCATATTGCCAGATTAGGGAGGCGCGCGCCCGGTCATCGAAATTCTTATAAGCGACTTGCCCCGTATAATCGATCGTCACCTTCCCATCAAGACCTACGTAGGTCTCGCTATCCTCAATCATATGGGTCCAGTCCAAGTTGAACATGAGGCTGGATCCGGAGTTGAAATCCCAGGCATAATTCATGGCAATGTCAATCCCCTCGGTGTTACCACTGTCAAGATTGTATTGGCGATTCAGGATCTGGAAAATCTGTCCGTCGTCCTCGTGGCGGCTGATCTCGTTACAGAAAGGATTGCTGTCACCCCATGGCTGTGAAGAGTCATAGCATTGCTTCAAGATCTCTGAATTCTGGTATTCGGTGATCTTGTCGTCGATGGAGATGTTCCAGTAATCCACGGCAAACTTCAGGTTTTCTGCCCATGACGGGTTCATACTGAAGCCGAGGGTCCAGGTATCGGCAGTTTCTTCAAACACGTCCGGGTTACCTGCGGCCGGGCCGTAACCATTGTTGTCATCTTCG
Organism: uncultured Lysobacterales bacterium; assembly: GCA_937974465.1. Taxonomy (GTDB): domain Bacteria; phylum Pseudomonadota; class Gammaproteobacteria; order Xanthomonadales; family SZUA-36; genus SZUA-36. The sequence goes on from CALJWY010000148.1 coordinate 7,229, forward strand.
AACTCACCTTCCTCGGCAATAACTGCAGCAATGCCGGGTTCCAGGCGACAGTTGGCATGCCCGGGGTCATCTGAGGTAGCCGTTACACCATCGCAGATATCGTTAATTGAATCGTAGTCACCACGTGGCGGTGAATACAGTTCAGCGAGGGTCGGGGCCCGCTGTGAACGGGAGTAGTTACCACGTAACCTGTAGCCTTCCACCGGCTCCCAAATCAGGCCTGCCGTGTAGCTGAAGATCAAATCAACCCCTGAAGGGCTGTAATCCGCTATTCGTGCGGAAATCTCCAGATCAAGCTTTTCCGTCAAGGGGAATGCCATTTCGGTAAAGCCTTCCCAGACATTGTAGTCGGCGTCCCATGTCGGGATGACGTTAAACGTTATACCACCCAACTGGCTGCCTTTGTCGGTTCTCACATCCACGGCATCCTTACGATACTCGATGCCGAATACTGCAGGTACGGAACCGGCTGGCATTTCAAAGAGGTCGCCGGACACATAAAAAAGGGCTTGTGTCTGTTCGATTTGGGAATCTATGGTCGGGTTGACACGTATCCAGTTAGCCATCTCGGGTGTGATCGAGCCAACACCGAAAATATTCAACGGTACACACCCCGCTGCGCGGGCGTCCGCGTCTGCGCACTGGATGGTTACGCCGTCTTCGGCATATTCGGCATCCAGCGCCTGGCGTTCCTTACGCACGTCAAGCTCGTTGGAGCGGAGTTGCTTCTGGTGGGTTTTACCATAGCTAACTGAAGCATCCCAATACCAGTCATTGGCAAACTCACCTTGCAGTATGAACAAACCACGTAAAGTGGTGCGGTTGTTGTCGGTCGTGATATTGCCAACCTCGAAAAAGCGGCGATCCCAACTGATGCTGCTGCCAGCATTTTCAGCGATTTCCGGAGGGGCAAATGGGTTATCTATACTGATAGTTCCAGGTGTAATCGTTCCGGTTGGCAAAAGTGTTATCGGATCATTGACGACGACCTCGCCACCTTCATATTCATCTTCCGGGGACTTGTGATTGAAAGAGTTCATGTCGGAATACTGGAGCGAGAAAGTGGCCTTCACATCGTTGTCAAATTCGTAAGAGGTTTTGAATGCCACTGAGTAACGGTCTTCCGGAACCTTGAGTTGTACAAATTGCTGGGTGTGGATGCCGTGTGTTTCTTCCCACCAGTCATCACGCAAGCCACTTTCGTCATACCAGTATCCTTTCCTACCGCTGGATTTCTCCTCGAATACGCCACCTGCGATGCCGTCACTGCGGTTACGCCAATCGCCTTTGTCGGGAACGTCACGGATACACAGGTAACGTTCTGCATCCTCGGTCAGCACAGCGTTGCACATTTTGTCGTCATCGTAGATGTAGTAGGCTTCGATTAAATGCCGGTCACGTTCATAGGGCGCGATGCCTTTCTCGTCGTTGAAAGTTGCGCCGAGGAACAGGTAGCCGCGGTTATCCGAAAAGAACGTGCCATATTGCGCAACGGCGGTTATTTCCTCACCGCCACCATCGGTATAACCGCCGTAACGGCCCTCAAATCCGAGACCCACGTAGTCGTCCTGCGTGATGATATTGACCACGCCGGCGATGGCATCCGAACCATAGGCCGCCGAAGAACCACCGGTGATGATTTCGACTCGCTTGACAAACGGGGTCGGAACGCTGTTGAGGCTTACGCCGTTAGAACTGTATTGGTTGGGTACCGTACGCCGGCCATCAATCAGCACCAGGGTCCTGTCGTTCCCCTGGTTACGTAGATTCATGGTCGTTATACCGGTTGCATTGACCAGGGATTGTGAGTTGGTGTTATTTGTTCCCTCAAATATTGCTGGTATCTCGTCAACCAGTATCTCTGTCAACGAGCCAATACCAGTATCTTGTATGGCCTGGGACTCCATCATCACCAGCGGGGTTGAAACGGTGTAACTATCGCGTCGTAATCTTGATCCGGTAACTACAACTTCTTCCAGAACCATTTCCTCTTCTGAGTCAACAGGTGCCTGCTCGGTCTGGGCCATTACCGGCCCTGCCAGGGCAATGCAAATCGCATAATAAAGCGCATGTCGACCTACTGTTTTTAGTCTCATCATAATTTGCTCCCATAGATTGATAGTTCTTGTCCCCACAGAGACACTGGAATCGAAAGATCCACGCTCCAATATACCAACCAGACCAAGGGCAACTATTGCTATTTATTTCTAATGTTATGTGTTTAATGCATAATATCCGGGTGCTCTTATTCAGACAGGGGGAGTGCGGAGAAAGGCATGGAATTAGGTTGGTTGGAAGACTTCGTCAGTTTGGCCAGTACGGGTAGTTTTTCCAAGGCTGCTGACCATCGAAATATCAGCCAGTCAGCGTTCAGCAGGCGTATCCACTCGCTTGAAGACTGGCTGGGAACAACACTCGTTGACCGGCACACACACCCGGTGTCATTGACGGATGCGGGGATACAACTTATCGCGACGGCGAACCAGGTGGTTCGTACCATCTACCAGACACGTGAAGACTTCGGCTACCGCGAGAACGCGAGGCTAAGGGCCTTTTCCATAGGGGTTGCAGACCATCTCGCAATTCACTTCATTCCCTCCTGGCTTCCGAGTATCCAGAACCTGTTGGGTGAACGGAAGATTCATTTGATTACCGGTCTCAAAGCAGGTCTTGGATTTATTGAGCTGCTGAAGTCACAAGAACTGGATTTTTTGCTGGCATATGGTGGCTCTATAAGCAGTGCTGATCACGATTCCAGTATTTTCGAATCATTCAGGCTTGGCCGGGATGAATTGCTGCCAGTGTGCAAGACAAGTCTGCGTGCGGATCCGGCTTTTCATTTCCCGGGGGTTCCGAAGAAACCAGTGCCCTTTATTGGCTACATGCCGCCGTCAGCGATGGCGAACCTGGTAAACCACGAGTCTGTGGAACACATGGGTTCTATTTATCTCAATACTGTTATTGAAACCGGTGCAGTGGAGACCATGAAAGGATTGGTCCTGCAGGGTTTTGGCATGGCATGGATACCACGAAGGGCGATCCAGGAGGAACTCAGGCTCGGATTGCTGAGTGAATTGGGCAACAAGTCCCATCGAATACCGTTTACTATCGAATTGTTTCGCAATGTGGCCAATACCAAGTCCGATGTCATTATTCTTTGGGATAAACTTCAAGCCGGCAATTGATCAAGTTCACTGCCAGGTAGATAATTGCAGCATTGCTCTTTGCTGATCCCGGTTGCCAGTCATTAACAATGTTGCGACCGCTTGCCCGGAGGTGAGATATGACGCTTGTCAAAAGTACTCCATCAATTTTGCTCTCAACTTTCTTCGCCTTGTTGTTAATTGCCTGTAATCCTGACAATCCCGTCAGTAATGAGTCAGCCTCTGACCCGGCTCCGGTTGCCGTCGCCGATTACACTGAATACAGCATAGATGCCCTGCAGGCATTGATGCAAAAGGGTGAATTGACATCGGGCCAGTTAACCCGTTTTTATCTGGGCAGAATCGAAGCCATTGACCGCAACGGGCCGGCTCTCAATTCAATTATCGAGATAAATCCTGAGGCGATGGAGATAGCCGCCGCGCTGGATACTGAGCGGCAGGAAAATGGGCCCCGCGGGCCCATGCACGGTATACCGGTTATCTTAAAGGCCAATATTGATACAGCCGACCAGATGGAAACTACGGCGGGTTCGCTCGCATTGAAAGGGCACAGACCACCTGATGATGCATTCGTGGTCAAACAATTGCGCAAAGCCGGCGCTGTAATATTGGGCAAAGCCAACCTCAGTGAATGGGCCAATTTCCGTTCTGACTGGTCGTCGAGTGGCTGGAGCAGCATTGGTGGCCAGACAAAAAACCCGTATGACCTGGCGCGTAATCCCTGCGGCTCATCCAGTGGTTCGGCCGTGTCCGTTGCAGCAAGCCTGACCAGCGTGGCCGTTGGCACAGAGACCAATGGCTCGATCGTCTGCCCGGCGAGCGTCAACGGAATCGTGGGCATCAAACCGACACTCGGGCTGGTCAGTCGCAGCGGCATCATTCCAATTGCGCACAGCCAGGATACGGCGGGGCCAATGGGAAGAACGGTAAAGGATGCAGCCATCATGTTTAATGCAATGGTGGGGCGCGATACGGCAGATCCACTTGCTGATTCATTTCCGGAATCCGTGCCGGACTTCACCGCGAACCTGTCAAAAGATGCGCTACAGGGTGCGCGAATTGGCGTATACCGGGGTCATTACGGCGCTGGGAGAGATGCCAGGGTGGAGAAGATCGTTGAAGACACTATTGCCACGCTTGAATCGCTGGGTGCGGAAATTGTTGATCCTGTCGACATTGAAACTGGGGGAATGGGTAGTGCCCAGGGCATTGTTTTGAACTACGAGTTCAAGACGGACTTAAAAGTCTACCTCGAAAATTCCGGGGCACCCTTAACAAGCCTGGCTGAAATCATTGAGTTCAATGAAGCCAACGCCGCTTCCGTCATGCCGCACTTTGGGCAGGAGCGCATGCTGGCTGCAGAGGAGAAAGGCCCATTGACAGACGAGGTGTACCTGCAAGCTCTCGTGGATAGTAAACGCATTGCACAGAACGGTATTGACGGTGCTTTACAAAACCACAAGCTGGACGCCCTGATTGCGCCAACCCGGGGTACGGCCTGGTTAACTGACCATATCAACGGTGATCAGTCCACCGGCATTTCCAGTTCATCGCTGGCAGCGGTATCTGGTTACGCAAGCGTGACGGTACCCGCTGGTGACGTGCTCGGTCTGCCAATCGGCATATCGTTTATTGGCGCTGCATTCAGTGATGCCCGTTTAATCGGTTTTGCCCACGCATTTGAGCAGGCCGGGTACCAGCGCAAAAAACCACCATTGGGTGATTGATTTGTTCTGATCAACTATAATTTTCGCAATCGAAGGTGCAACTCTGAGCTAACGCATAAGCGATCGGGTGATTTCACTTTGTAATTATTTCAGTACTGGGGCAGAACATCATTAGCAGTAACAATCATGAACCCTTTGCATCGGGAGAGTTATCCGAAGATGGAACAAGGAATCCGGTGCTGCTTTTTGTAGATTACGAAGTACCGCACTTTGACCTGTATGCCGGTTCCCGCACAAACTTCATGTACCTTGAGGTTCTTTCCAAAATGGATCTTCAGGTCAAGTTCATGCCTGCAGATTTCAGACGGGTTGAGCCCTATTCCAGCGCGCTCAATGAATTAGGGATAGAAACTCTTGACGGTGATTGGTACCGGGATAACTGGGAGGCGTGGTTAAAACAAAACTCCCAGGCGATAGACTATGTGTTCTTCCACAAGCCAGATCCGGCATCGAAGTTTTTGCCCGCTGTAAAAGAGCATACGAATGCTGCGATTATTTACCAGTGTCACGACCTACATTTCCTGAGACTGCAAAGAAAAGCTGAAGTCGAGAATGATAGCTCCATACTCGAAGAGGCCAGGCAATACGAAAAGATAGAGAACTTTATCTTTTCCAACAGCGATGTGCTGCTGACTTTCAGCAATGTAGAAGAAGCTTTTCTAAGGAAAAAATTTCCGACCAAGTCGATCTTCACCGTGCCGCTGTTTTTTTATGATGAGGTGCCGGAGGTCAACCGCGACTTCAGTCAGCGCCGAGACCTGTTATTTGTTGGTTCATGCGGTCACACCCCCAACCGTGATGCCATTGCGTG
>CALJWY010000149.1 GCA_937974465.1 uncultured Lysobacterales bacterium
AATAAATATAGAATTACACTTGAAACCAATTACCCCGGATCCAACCAGGCCGAAGAAGCCCGGAGAATTTCAGGAAAATGAACCAACGACAACTGATCCCAATGACAACGGGTGAGCACCTGAAGCAGGCGCGTTTGACGCAAAAGCTTTCGCTGGCTGCGGTCTCAAAAGCCATCGGCCTGGACGAGAAAGTCCTGGGTGCAATTGAGCTTGAACAGGCCAACCACCTGGCGCCGGTATATTGGAATGGCTATATTCGCGCCTACGCGCGCTTCCTCGAAATTCCCGAGGAAAAAATTCAGCAACTGCTTTCAAGCGCTGCATCTAAAGAACCCGAAGTACATAACGTTTTCTCCACCCCGCCCCAACGCAACCTGCTGGACAAGTGGCTGCGAGCAACAAGTTATGTGCTGGCCTCTTTGTTGATCGGAACACTCGCATGGCAATTTACGCACGAGGCGGTCCGCTTATCACAAAATGGTTCGCAGCTGAGTCAGTCCTCGGGAATTAAGCCAGACACCGCCGCCCAAGACGATACGGACCAGGCACAAGACACCAGTCGAACCGTCAACGCTTCCATCGCCCCGATGGGTGTTCTGCACCAGGGCGGAAAGGACAGCGTAGACACCGCGGAACAGGCTTGGGCTGCACTTAACGTGCCGGTAGTGCGGGAAGGTGAGGCACAACTAAGCATCCGGGTGTCTGCCGATAGTTGGGTCGAAATCACGGATGTCGACCAGCAGGTTCTTGAAATGGATCTGCTACGAGGCGGTAGTGAGAAAGACTACCATGGCAAGCCACCATTCCGGATTTTACTGGGACGCGCTGCAGCGGTTCGCTTGTTTATAAATGGAGAAGCAGTGGACCTGGCTGAGTATTCACGGGATAACGTGGCCCATTTTAGCTGGCCCAACAGTCTGCAAGCCAATAGAAGCGGACAAACCGACCAATAATATGAACTCTCCTATCCGCTCAATCCGTGGGATGAATGACATCCTCCCCGAGGATATTCACTTCTGGCAAAAACTGGAGTCCACCGCCGAACAGGTGTTTGCCGCTCATGGATTCGAACAGATTCGGTTGCCAATGCTGGAAAAAACTGCAGTTTTTAGCCGCGGTATCGGTTCTGCCACCGACGTTGTTTCCAAGGAGATGTACAGTTTTGACGACCGCAATGGCGAGTCCTTGAGTCTGCGCCCCGAGGGAACGGCCGGAGTGGTTCGGGCAGCATTGCAAAACGGTTTGTTATACGGGCCGGTCAAACGCCTGTGGTATGGCGGCCCGATGTTTCGCTATGAGCGTCCTCAGAAGGGCCGCAGTCGCCAGTTCCACCAGCTTGGTGCAGAGCTTTTCGGTGCGTCCGGGCCGGATGCAGACCTTGAAATCCTGGCCTTGGGAACACGCTTGTGGGAAGCGCTGGGCCTGACCGGTTTACGCCTCGAGATCAACTCGCTGGGTAACGCCGATGAACGTGCGGCGTACAGGGAAAAGTTGTACGCATTCCTGCTTGCCCACCAAGAGCAACTGGATGAGCAGACCCGCGAACGGGCAGAACGAAATCCCCTGCGTGTATTAGATAGCAAGGATCCGCAGGTGCAGGCCCTGTTGCTGGAAGCACCATTGCTGGCCGAACACCTGGGTGATGACTCACGTGAACACTTTGAGCAATTGAAGCATTACCTTGACCGGCTTGGCATCGCCTATGTTGTCAACCCGCGCCTGGTGCGGGGCCTTGATTATTATTGTCACACGGTATTTGAATGGATGACCACAGAGTTGGGCGCCCAGGGTACCGTTTGCGCAGGCGGTCGCTACGATAGCCTGGTAGAGCTGCAGGGCGGCAAGCCATGGCCAGGGATTGGTTTTGCCATGGGAGAGGAGCGTTTGGTCGAGCTTCTGCGCCAAAAAGATGGCATCGAACCTGTGCATCCTCATGCCTATATGGTAGCCGTGGGTGAAAACAGCGATGAAACTGCGCTTGAACTCGCGTATGATCTGCGCGCCGGGATCCCCGGATTACGTCTGTTAAGCAATTTGAACGGCGGCAGTTTCAAAGCCCAGTTCAAACGTGCAGACCGAAGTGGCGCATTACTGGCCCTGGTGCTGGGTGAGGATGAAATCCGTAATGGGCAAATTGCGATAAAATTCTTGCGGAGCGGTGATGAGCAGCTAACCCTCGAACGCAGTGAGATTAAAGACTGGATTCGGCGCTACATCGACTCCATATAGACCGTTACTGACAAACAGATAACGATGGTCATTTACCCGGGGAAGATCCGGCATTATTTCAAAAGATGGATTATTAAAAGCAATGGCAGATTTATATGACACCCATGAACAGGGTGAAAGAGTAAAAGGCTGGTTAAGGGAAAATGGCAGCGCCATCGTGATGGGCCTGGTTCTCGCTTTCGGATTAATGTTTGGTTTTAAGCAGTGGCAAGCATGGGAGACCAGCAAGCGGCAACAGGCTTCGGCAGAGTACCAGGTGCTGATCGGTTTTATTGAGGCCAATAACATGGACGCCGCAGTGCCCAATTACGAGGTATTGAAAGCGGAGTTTCCTGATTCTGCCTACACGGCAATGTCATCCTTGATGATGGCAAAAGTGCGTTTGCAGGCAGGCCAGGAAGATCTCGCTGCCTCGGCCTTGATGCATGCCATCGAAAATGCCAAGCCCGAGCCCGTAAGGGTAATTGCCAGGGAACGCCTGGCCCGTCTCAGGTTGAGCCAGGGTGACACGGCCGCCGCCAGTGAATTGCTGGATGGTGCCGCTTCGGAAACAGGGTTTGAGTCACAGTTTGCCGAAATTCGTGGGGATATTCACTTGGCTAAAGGGGAAACCGAACTGGCGATACAGAGCTATAAAACTGCGCTGGAGGCCCTGGAAGAGGGTGTTGGAAACCGCGAGCTGCTGAAAATCAAACTGGAGACCCTTGGTGCGCCGGTCAGTGAGGATGCGGCAGACGGGAGCGGCGTGTGAGACATTGGTTAATCCCTGCATTGGCAGCATTGTTGCTGCTCAATGGTTGCAGTTGGATAAAGAGCTGGGGTGACGATGATGACCCCAATGAGCCAGCTGAGCTGGTCGAGTTCGAACCCAGTCTGAAGGTTGGCAAGGCCTGGTCGGTTGGGATTGGTAAAGGTCTCGATAAAGCTGGCAGGCAGCTCAGGCCAGCATATTCCTCGGGTTCACTTTACGCAGCGGATTACAAGGGCCTGTTGGTTGCAATTGATGCCGACAGTGGCCGTAAATTGTGGGAGATCAAAACCAACCTGCCTTTCACCGGTGGGCCGGGCATCTCGGATAACCTGTTATTAATGGGAACCGAAAATGGCGAGGTGTTTGCTTTCGATGCCTCCACCGGCACCCAGTTGTGGTCTGCCAACGTTACATCTGAAATCCTGGCCGCACCTTCGGTGGCCGATGGTACGGTCATTGTGCGTTGCATTGATGGCCGTATATTCGGCCTCGACGCGGATACGGGTCAGCGAGAATGGGTCTATGACCATAGCGTTCCATTGCTGACATTGAGGGGCAATGCGCCACCTCTATTGCGCGCCGGTGTTGCCTTTATTGGTTATGACGGTGGCCAGGTGGTGGCAATTAGGACCGATGATGGTTCACTGATGTGGGAACAAACACTGGTGACCACAAAAGGCAGGACAGAATTGGAACGTCTTTCGGATATCGATGGGCAACTGGTCTTTATCGCGTCAGATTTGCTGGTTGCAAGCTACAAGAA
>CALJWY010000150.1 GCA_937974465.1 uncultured Lysobacterales bacterium
GCATAACCACTCTGCCACCTGGCCTCGGGGAAGAGTCTGCTGGGCGATTGCCCGGCAGCGCGCTATTCTACTACCGGTGTCATCGATATGCCAAGTGTAAAGACAGGAAAAAGAGTGAAAATACCCCAGGGCACCCTCACGACCAGTCTTGCTGGTCTCACTTTGTCTTGAACATAAAAAACCCGGCACTGAGGCCGGGTTTTGTATTTGGAGCGGGTGAACGGGCTTGAACCGTCGACCTGTACCTTGGCAAGGTACCGCTCTACCAACTGAGCTACACCCGCATTGCCTTAAAGTGGTTATCGTGCAAGGGAACACGGTGGCCGTGCCCCAAGCTTTCAACTTCAATAACGCGTTGGTTGCCCTTGCCTTGCCATGACAAGGTCGTGCTCTCCCAACTGAGCTATTACCGCTTTGAGGAGGCGTATTTTAAGCATATAACCGGTAGTGTCAATGTTAATTTGCGCTAAACCCTTTCGCAGTGGGCCAGTGGGTGGCACAATACCGCCACCTTAACTAGGCATGGGACTCATGGCAAAAGAAGATGTAATTGAAATGGAAGGCAAGGTATTGGAAACTCTGCCAAATACTTTGTTTAAAGTCGAGCTGGAAAACGGTCACATAGTAACCGCTCATATCTCCGGCCGGATGCGCAAGCACTATATACGGATTTTGACTGGCGACGGGGTTAAAGTTGAACTGACACCCTACGATCTATCCAAGGGACGTATCACCTACCGTATGAAATAACCCGCTGTTTCAAGGCGGGTCAGTTCTTTGTAGATGCCGGCAGCGCCTTTGGGGGTACCTGTTTCGCCTTGATGCGAATTTTTAACTCAGTTCCAGCCTTTTTCGACAGCGTAATATCCACCTCTCCGCCCTGCGACAATTCACCAAACAGCAAAGCGTCCGCCAGTGGGCGTTTGATCTGGTTTTGAATTACGCGTTTCATTGGCCGTGCACCCATCTCGGGATCGAAGCCCTGCTCTGCCAGCCACTCCCTGGCGGGTGCGGACACCGATATACTCACGTCCTTCAGCGACAGCTGCGCTTCGAGCTCAAGAATAAACTTGTCGACGATAAGCAAAACCACGCTGAAATCAAGCGCAGTAAACTGGATAACTGAATCAAGGCGATTACGGAATTCCGGGGTAAAGGTCCGGCGTATGGCCTCGGCAGAATCCGGGACATGGTCCTGCTCGGTGAAACCAATGGAACGCCGCGAGCTTTGCTGGGCGCCGGCATTGGTTGTCATTACCAGGATGACATTGCGGAAATCAGCTTCGCGACCGTTGGTATCGGTTAGTTTGCCGTGATCCATGATCTGTAGAAGGATGTTATAGACATCCGGGTGGGCTTTTTCGATTTCATCCAACAGCAATACCGAATGAGGATTGCGTGTAACGGCCTCGGTCAGCAACCCACCTTGATCAAAACCCACGTAGCCCGGCGGTGCACCGACCAATCGTGATACGGAATGGGCTTCCATGTATTCTGACATGTCAAAGCGGATCAATTCGATACCCATGGTCATTGCCAACTGGCGTGTTACTTCAGTTTTGCCGACACCGGTCGGGCCTGCAAACAGGAATGAACCGATTGGCTTTTCTTCCTCGCCAAGACCTGAACGCGACATCTTTATGGCCGCAGACAAGGCGCTGATGGCTTCATCCTGACCAAAAACGGTCAGTTTCAGGTCGCGTTCAAGGGTCCGCAATGCATCACGATCGGAGCGCGATACCTGTTTTGGCGGTATGCGTGCCATGTGTGCGATGACGGCTTCGATGTCGTGCTCATCGAGCACCTTCTTGCGTTCATCTTCGGGCAGCATTCGCTGCCGCGCACCGGCTTCGTCAATGACGTCAATGGCCTTGTCCGGCAAATGCCGGTCATTGATATGCCGTCCCGACAGTTCGGCTGCTGCGCACAGAGCCTCGTCGGTATAACTCACATCATGATGTTCTTCGAAACGGGATTTAAGCCCCCGCAGGATTTCAATGGTCTCCGGCACGGTTGGTTCTGCGATGTCTATTTTCTGGAAACGCCTGGCCAGTGCCCGGTCTTTTTCGAACACACCACGAAACTCCTGGTACGTGGTTGAGCCGATGCACCGCAACTCCCCTGACGCCAAAACCGGCTTGATCAGGTTGGATGCGTCCATAACGCCACCGGACGCCGCTCCGGCGCCAATAATCGTGTGGATTTCATCGATAAAAAGGATCGCGCCTTCAATTTCGTGTAACTCTGCCAGGACTGCTTTAAGCCGCTTTTCAAAATCACCCCGATACTTGGTGCCGGCGAGCAAGGCGCCCAGATCCAGTGAGTAAATAGTCGCATCGGCCAGCACTTCGGGCACTTCATTTTCGGTGATTCTGAATGCGAGGCCTTCGGCCATGGCAGTTTTACCAACACCGGCTTCACCCACGAACAAGGGGTTATTCTTACGTCGCCGGCACAGGACCTGGATGGTACGCTCAACCTCCTGTTGTCGTCCTATCAGGGGGTCAATTTTGCCCTCCCGGGCGCGCGCATTCAGGTTGGCGGTAAAGCTGTCCAGCGCACTTTTACGCGATTCAGTTGCCTCTTCCGATGATTCTGTTGCAGCCTCCTCGGCTCCTTCTTCGGGGCTTGACTGTAATGGCGAAATTCCATGGGATATATAGTCGACAACATCCAGGCGGGTGACATCAAACTTGTTTAGCAGGTAAATCGCATAGGAATCCTTTTCACTGAAAATTGCCACCAGCACGTTGGAACCGATAACCTCCTGTTTGCCCGCAGACTGGACGTGATACAAGGCTCTTTGCAGTACCCGTTGGAAGCCTATGGTGGGCTGTGTGTCGCGGCTGTCTTCGTCGCCCAAAACCGGTACGGTATCAGCCAGTGCCTTGCGCAATTCTACTTCCAGGCCATTGATATCTGCGCCACAGGCAGTGAGAACGGACAAGGCAGCACCGTTATCCAGCAAGGCCAGCAAAAGGTGTTCAACCGTCAAAAATTCATGGCGGGCATTACGTGCTTCCTGGTATGCCTGGCTGATGGTTACTTCCAGTTCTTTACTGAACATTCATTTTCTCGTCATTGGTTAGTACATGAGACCCGTAGCATTTGGAACGGTTCAGACAAACACTCAAGCCGGTTCCAGGGAACACTTCAAAGGGTGCTCATTCTGGCGCGCATACTCATTGACCTGCGCAACCTTGGTCTCAGCTATTTCGAAGGTAAAGACGCCGCAAACACCTTTACCCTTGGTGTGGACGTGCAACATGATCTGTGTTGCACGATCATATCCCAGCGCGAAGAATGTCTGGATGACGTCCACCACAAAATCCATTGGTGTGAAATCGTCGTTCAGCAGAACAACCTTGTACATAGGCGGTGGCTTGACCTCGGGACGGGCCTCTTCGAGCGCAATGCCACGATCATGTTGTGATTCAAATTCGTTACTCATAGTAGATATTCTATTACATCTTTAAGCAATGTGGTGCATTGTAATTGGAGGCACATCCGGCAAGACGCAAGGCCGCATTAAGCAATATATTACATTGACCGATAACCGATTGACGTTCCGAATTTCGACCCCATCTAATCAGGATGAGTAAATTTGACGGCAAAGTCATGGTGGCCATGTCCGGTGGAGTGGATTCATCGGTTTCTGCCCTGTTGTTGCAACAACAGGGTCATGATATTGCCGGTATGTTTATGAAAAACTGGGAAGAGGACGACCGTTTTGGTGAGTGCTGCGCAACCGTGGATGTTGGTGATGCGCAAACTGTGGCCAACTTGCTCGGCATGCAGTTACATACCCGCAACTTCGCTTCCGAGTACTGGGAAAATGTGTTCCAGGAATTTCTGAGCGAATACCGGGCCGGCCGCACACCGAACCCTGACATTCTCTGTAACAGTGAAATCAAGTTCAAGACGTTCCTTGAGCATGCCGAAGACCTGGGCGCAGAAAAAATCGCCACCGGGCACTATGTGCGCACCGATAGCAAAAATGGCAAGCACCGCCTGCTGCGTGGTGTCGATCACAACAAGGACCAGAGCTACTTCCTGCACGCGGTCGGTCATGAACAACTGGCGAAGACCTTATTCCCGGTAGGTGAGATCGAAAAACCCCGTGTCCGCGAACTGGCCGAACAGGCTGGTTTTGATGTGTTCGATAAAAAGGACAGCACCGGCATCTGTTTTATCGGTGAACGGAACTTTACCGCATTTTTAGGCGAATACCTGCCTGCGCAACCCGGAGAAATGCGCACCACTGAAGGCCAGTTAATCGGCGAGCACCAGGGTTTGATGTTTCATACCCTTGGCCAACGCCAGGGCCTCGGTATCGGTGGCGTCAAGGGATATCCGGAGGCGCCCTGGTACGTATTACACAAGGACCTCGACAACAATGTTCTTTATGTTGGCCAGGGCCATGAGCATCCGTGGATGTTGTCCGACCGGCTAGAAGCCCGGCAACTTGCCTGGGTATCAGGGCATGCACCTGAAGCCGGCAGCCGCCTGACCGCGAAGGTCCGCTACCGGCAGCAGGATCAGGCCGTCGCTATTGAGCAGATTGATAGCGATTGCATGCAGTTGAAATTTGAACAGACACAACGGGCGGTCACTCCTGGCCAGTCAGTTGTCTTGTATGATGGTGATGTCTGTCTTGGTGGCGGCATCATTGAAACCATGAATACTCCACCCATGAATAGTGAAATTTTATGAAAGAACGCACGATGGCTTTAGCCGGGATTTTCCAGGCAACCGAATTGGTCAGGCAGGCCGCGAACCATGGAACATGGTCCGGCTACGCTGCTGATACCTGCCTGGATAGCTTGCTGGCCATTGAGGCCGATACCGTAGAAGAAATATACGGCAATGCCTCCAACCTAAGACTGGGCGCTGAGACGCTTGTTTCGGTGTTGCAGGGAGACCGGCGACACATGGAGAGCCTTGGCTATGCCGTTTCGATCATGCAGTTGGAAAACAATTTTCGTAAAAAAACCGATATGCAGGCACGTATAGGTAAGGAGCTTCAGTCAATCAACAGTTTGGATGGTGATCTGGAGCTCCACGATCTCAAAGATTTACAGGCCAGGGATATTGCAAAGCTGTACACCAATACCATCAGTACATTGTCGCCAAGGATCGTCATAAACGGCCGTCCGCAGTTTTTACAGGTTGACCGCACGGTCAACTGGATACGCACACTTTTGTTTTCAGGCTTACGCTCGGCGGTGCTTTGGCGACAAATGGGTGGTGGCAGATTCAGCCTGATGTTTGGGCGCAAAAAAATGCTTGAACAGGCGCAGACCTTATTACCCGGTTAATTTCCCCAAAACCACGCATTTCCATTTGGGAAATGAGGGTTCATAAGCGATAATATCCAGCTACCCTTTAATCATATAACTTTAAACGGCCCGCGCTTGCTCAGGGTGGGTCCCAGGGTCAATGGAGGCCAGTATGCAAGACTCTTTTTCCGTGCGCCGCACGCTTTCCGTTAATGACAAGACTTACAACTATTTCAGCTTGCCCGCTTTAAGTGAAAACATTGACATCTCCCGGCTGCCATTTTCCCTGAAAATTTTGCTGGAAAATCTTTTACGTCATGAGGATGGCCTCGATATCACGCACGACGATATAAAAGCACTCGCCAATTGGGACCCTAAAGCCAAGCCTGAAACAGAAATCGCGTTCACTCCTTCGCGAGTTGTTTTGCAGGATTTCACCGGCGTGCCCGCGGTTGTTGACCTCGCGGCGATGCGGGATGCAGTTCAGAACCTTGGTGGCAAACCGGAGATGATCAACCCGCTGTCACCTGCTGAACTGGTTATCGATCACTCAGTGCAGGTGGATCGTTACGGCAGCGCAAGTTCCCTGCTGGAAAATAATGAAATTGAATTTGGCCGCAACCAGGAGCGCTATAGCTTCCTGAAATGGGGCAAAAGTGCGTTTAGTAATTTCAATGTAGTACCGCCAAACACAGGCATCGTTCACCAGGTTAACCTTGAGCACCTCGCCCGGGTAATCTTTGGTGTGGAGCGGGATGGAGAACTGGTTGCGTACCCGGATACAGTTGTCGGGACGGACTCTCACACCACCATGATCAATGGCATTGGTGTACTTGGCTGGGGTGTCGGCGGTATTGAAGCCGAGGCTGCCATGCTGGGCCAGGCCATCACGATGTTGATCCCACAAGTGGTTGGATTCAAGCTGACCGGAGAATTGCCGGAGGGCTCTACCGCAACCGACCTGGTATTGACGGTGGTGCAAATGCTGCGCGAACTGGGCGTGGTGGGCAAATTCGTAGAGTTTTATGGCGAGGGACTTGCCACGCTGCCGCTCGCAGACCGGGCAACTCTAGCCAACATGGCCCCTGAATACGGCGCAACCTGCGGTATCTTCCCAATTGATGAGGAAAGCCTTAACTACATGCGTCTTTCCGGTCGATCCGATGAACATGTCGCACTGGTTGAAGCATACACACGGGCCCAGGGTATGTTCCACACCGCTGACTCTCCGGATGCCCAGTACTCGGATGTACTGACCCTGGATATGTCAACTGTTGTGCCGAGCCTGGCCGGCCCCAAACGTCCCCAGGACCGTATCCTGTTGACCGAGGCCAAATCGAGTTGGCATAAAGACATGACCGTTTTCACCGAAGGACGTAGCGGTCCAGGCCGCGCCGATGTTGAATATAAGGGTAAACAGTTTGAACTTGAGGATGGCGCTGTTGTGATTGCTGCCATAACCTCCTGCACCAACACCTCCAATCCGGCTGTTATGCTGGGTGCCGGTTTACTGGCGCGAAATGCTGCCGCCAAGGGCCTGAGCGCCAAGCCCTGGGTTAAAACCTCCCTCGGCCCCGGCTCGCGTGTTGTAACCGATTACTTAAACGCAGCCGGCCTGATGGATGACCTTGAAGCCCTCGGCTTTTACGTGGTCGGCTATGGTTGTACCACCTGTATCGGTAACTCAGGGCCGTTGCCCGATCCGATTGGTGAAGCCGTCCGCAGCAACGACCTGGTAGCCTGTTCGGTGCTGTCCGGCAATCGAAACTTTGAAGGCCGTATCCACGCCAATATCAAGATGAATTACCTGGCCTCGCCACCGCTGGTGGTCGCGTATGCAATCGCCGGTAATCTGAATATTGACATCACCAGCGAATCTCTGGGTAATGACCATGATGGCAACCCGGTTTACCTGAAAGATATTTGGCCCAGCGGCCAGGAAATACAGAAATGTATTACTGAATGCGTGACCGCAGACATGTTCAAGAAGGGTTATAGCAGCGTCTTTTCCGGTGATGAACGCTGGCAGGCAGTCGATTCCCCTGTTGGCGAGATGTTTGACTGGCAGGATGACTCCACCTATATCCGTAACCCGCCATACTTCGATGGTATGACCATGGATGTACCTCCAGTAGAGGATATTCACGGCGCTCGTTGCCTGGCCAGGCTGGGTGATTCAATCACCACGGACCATATTTCACCGGCTGGCGCGATCGCAGAGGACTCCCCTGCTGGCGACTACCTGAAGTCAAAGGGTGTTCCGAAGTCGCAATTCAATTCGTATGGTTCGAGGCGTGGCAACCATGAAGTCATGATGCGTGGTACCTTTGCCAATGTGCGTCTTCGCAATCAATTGGCCCCGGGCACCGAGGGTGGCTGGACAACGTTCCAGCCCGATGGCGAACAGATGACTATTTTTGCTGCATCTGCGCGTTACCAGCAGGACAATACACCCCTGGTAGTGCTGGCCGGCACTGAATACGGCACTGGCTCATCCCGCGACTGGGCGGCCAAGGGCACACAGTTACTGGGTGTTAAAGCGGTAATAACTGCCAGTTTTGAGCGTATTCACCGCTCCAACCTGATTGGCATGGGTGTCTTGCCCCTGAATTTCATGGAAGGTGAAAGCGCCGATACCCTGGGCCTGGATGGCACTGAAACCTTTGATATCGAAGGCCTGGGTGATGGTTCAGCCAAACAGGTTACCGTAACCGCCACCGCCGCTGACGGCAGCACAAAGCAGTT
>CALJWY010000151.1 GCA_937974465.1 uncultured Lysobacterales bacterium
GGTTGGTTTCTACCGCTCCAAACCAGGCGGCTGGAAAGCGAGAGCTTTGTTTTTTCTTTCGATGCCAGCAACCGTCTTAGCGAGCCCGGCGCCATTTCCGGTAACCATGTATTGTTTCCCGTACCAGGGCATCCCAATGAACCACACTCCGTCACCAACACAGCCGAATCTGGCTGTAACTCACTGGTCATCATTGCTGTCGCATTTGCAAAACCAGATGGTTTTAAATGGTGGGGGCCCAGTTTTTTTAGGGCTGCTGAAAAAGAAAGGCCTAAACACTGCATATGACGAGCTATCGGATCAGGGTTAGTGGGTTCATGTAAGGCTTCCCACTCCTGCTCACTTGCAAAAAAATCCGCCTCACGCGGCTCATCAGAATAAGAAATATTTGGCTTTAATTCTCGAGGATGATAGACATCACAGAGCGTGTCGTCATCCATCATGACCAGGCGATGCCCACATGAAACGAGCAGGGCAATATTCCGGGCCAAACCACTTGTCCAGTAATCACGCCATCTCGACTGGTCGGCCAGGAACCGAATGGATTCCTCATGTTGGGGAAGTGAACTTGCCAGTTTTGCCAACAGTGACTGTTGTTCTTCCTGGCCAAAATAAAGCAGAGGCGTTTCAAGTTGAGAGGAAAACCTGTCTACCAGCATTCGGTTCTGTTCAATGCATTCGGCTTTTCGAGAATCATCTATCACGTATAACCGCAGAACATCCTTTGAATTGCAATTGGTCACAATTGAATCCAACAATCGTTCCAGTGACTCTGGGCGCTCCCAGGTGATAATAGCAACGACTGGTTTATCAATAATTTCTTTTTCTTGACTCGGGGGTCTTAGCTTTAAATTATCGCCGATAGCTTTGGCAGAGATCATGATACCGCTGTCGAGCATTTTTTGGAGCACCTGACGGATATCAGCCTGTTGACCCTGCATTCCGGGGTTGCGGTCAATGATGTGAGCAGTATGCTGATCGAGGGTCTTGAACTGTCTACAGCTTGCAAGGGCGGCATGAACCTCCGGCATTACCACGGCACGTTTCCCGTTATTGGTATTGTGCAGTAGAAGTTTACCGTCTTCGATAGGGTAGGCCCGGCACAGGTCAAACGCCACCCAATCCGGTAAGGGTTCAAACCCGCTTTTTGGGTTGATATTAAAATCAATTGAAAACTCTGTTTTATCAGTCATTGGTCAAACTCTGGCTTGCGGCAATATCACGACAAAATAATCTACAGGCGGGCACTACGTTATAGGGACTAGACGCATTACGCGACAGCAGTGCGGCATGCCTTTCAGCCTGCTTCCTAAGTTCAGCCCGGTCTTTTTCTGAATACCTTCCCGCCACCTCGGTGATCAGTATCGTGGCCTGGCTGCACTGCTCAACATCAAAGTCGTACAACCTGGGTTTGACTTCGGACAATGAATAAATCCGCTGACACAGCATTGCTTGACCCCAATGTTCCTTGATACCGGTCCAGTCGAGCTGATCAATATCGTTGGCGATGGCCGGCGTGCATAACGGCGACAGCATCAACAGTATGACCAGGCGGTGATATGATTTTAATGAATACATATGAGTTTAATAATCCAGCTTTTGGTAAGCACAGGTGGATTGTAAGTTAGCAGGATAATTTATGTTCTAAAAAAAAGGCAAACGCCTAAAAAAAGCGTCTGCCTCGTCGAGACTGTACAAATGGTTGTCATGGTTTGAACACATGCAACGTACAGCGGGTGGCGAAATCGATGAAACTCAATTACCGGTGTGCTCGTCCCCTGCCTGAAGGCATTTCGGCACAAGAGGCCAATGGCCCCTCTTATAAACCGTCCACTGTTTTAAGCATAGTTCAATGCACTATAAATATCCATTTTCAGGGCATCATTCGCCGATACTCTTTGTTTTTAAAACGCACCGGCAGGCCCTGGAAAGACCACAGGGCTTTCGTTGCCATCTTTTGCGAAACTGGCAACGCCAAACAGGTAATTATCGATTACAACATTTTCGAGCGTGAACTGATCGACTTTCCCTGCCCAACGGCTGTGGGTCCATTCGGGTTCGGTGGTCAAACGCCAGTACACACGGTAGCCAGCGAGGTTCT
This sequence comes from uncultured Lysobacterales bacterium, assembly GCA_937974465.1. Taxonomy (GTDB): domain Bacteria; phylum Pseudomonadota; class Gammaproteobacteria; order Xanthomonadales; family SZUA-36; genus SZUA-36. The sequence continues at coordinate 2,102 of CALJWY010000151.1, forward strand.
TGTCTTCGCCCAACTGCCACTTCAGGGTTGTACTGCTTTGCACTATGCCTTCAATCGTCACATCCGCCGGGGGCGCAGGCCCCCAGGCTAGCGCTGCAAGCGAGACAGCGTTGAGTGCGGTCAGCTTGGAAGCGAAATCGAAATCGACAAACTCGATAGTATCGCCAAAGTGCTGGCCATCCTCGTTACGCAAATCCTGGTGCTGGCGATCATAGTGCTCATTGACCTCCATGATTCGTACACCGGGGAAACCGGCCTCATTGAACGGCCGGTGATGTCCACCACGCCCAAATCGATCCAGGCGATATACCATCATCAGGTCCAGGTTGCTGACATACTGCTCACCGACACGCTTAATATAACGGGCCAGGTTGCGTGAGGCCGAGTCCACTTCACCACCGGTAAAATAACGTTGGCGGGCCTCTTCTTCGGTTTCTACCCAACGGACTCCCTCCGAGAAGATTCGCGCAGTGTGATTATCGATGACGCCATTTATACCGGCGATGTTTCCTATCATGTCGTTATTCAGCACAGCATCGATATTCCAGCCGTTTTCAATGGCGTGAGCGGCGACGATTTTGCCACCCCATAAACCCTGCTCCTCGCCGGCCAGCCCGGCATAGACGATACTGGACGAGAATTGGTAGCGGCTCAGGATGCGGGCGGCTTCGATAACACCGGCCATACCCGAGGCATTGTCATTGGCGCCCGGAGAGGTATCTGTAGAGTTCATGGGGTCAGTCACACGTGAATCGATATCGCCACTCATCATGAGCATGCGGTTCGGGTCATGCTGGCCACGCTGTATGGCTATGACGCTGACAATTTCATGCGGGTCCGGGATGCGTTTTCCGGTCACGGTATCAGCAATGGTGAGTACTTCAAGGCAACCCCCGCAGTCTTTTGATATGGCCTCAAACTCCGATTGAATCCAGCGTCGGGCAGCGCCAATACCCGTGCTATCTGATTTGGTTTCAGAAAGACTATGGCGGGTGCCAAAACCAACCAGCGTTGCAATATCCTGCTTGATTCTCTGGGCAGAGCTCGCCTTAGCAACGTCGTATAAACGCAAATCTTCAGAGGGCGGAACCTGGGCGAAGAGGTTGCCAGCGAGCAAGGCGGAAGCCGTAAAAAGCGGTAGTCTGATCATGGTTTTTCCAGTGCTTTGCAGTGATTGAAAATCAATACTCAACTTTACCATTTTTGGTTGCGGGAATGGATACGGTTATGGACAGTTCATGGCTCAGGGGTGGAAAAACCGGCGCTTGAAAGCAATAGAAATGCGATCAGCCAAAGAAAAGCCGGGCTCTTTTCAGGCCCGGCCAATAGGAGGAGTAGATAATGTCAAGCAACTCTGCAATAACGGGTCAAAGAACCTGGTTAATGGCCGGTTGCGAGTGGCGACGTTTTGCCTTGGCGGCTTCAATTTCGAGCTGGCGCCACATCAGGCGCAATATGTTTGGCTCAATCCGCGCTGAAGGATCAATACCCATTTGTAACTTGAGCATTAATACTTGTTCCTGGCTCACTTTCAAAATTCCTGTGACTCGGGGTATATGACAAGCAAAAATGCAAATTGTTTAACCATGTTGCGATAAACCGAAAATTATTTCCTGGAAGGCCCATCGAGGAGCCTCCGGCCCACTCAAGAGCTGCGGCCCTGCACACAAAAAGGCCGGCTTCCGAGTTGCTCCGGGTCCCTGCTGTTGGATGAATCCTGCCAATGGGTAGCCATTAACTACGATTCACGCCTTGAACCTGAGCGGCCTGAATCGTAATCTACCTCGCTCAGGACAGACTGAAGACGCAGGCACAAGACTGACCCATGCGGGATTTGAATCGAAAAAAATTGTCAGCAGACCTCCACTACAGCATCGCCCACCGTCCGAGGGTAACCAGGCGTATGCATATGGAGTTGGATGACAACGGCGAACTGGTCGTGGTTGTGCCCCTTCACTGGCCAAGAGCCTTTGTCCACAAGACGCTTGTCAACAACCTGCAAAAGGTAGAACGGTTCCTCACCAACACCCGCAACCATGCCGTAAAGCCATTGCTATACTCACGGGGAGAAACACACCTGTATCTTGGCGAGCATTACCCGTTGGTTATTTCCGGCGCATCGGCTAAAAAATCCAGCGTTACACTCATGGGTGGTGAAATTCATATGCTCGCAGCTTCCCGGGACAGGGAAGACCTTAAAAGGCATCTTCAAAACTGGTATCGCAAACAGGCCAGTTCGGTTTTCCATGGCCGCTTGCTGGAGGTTTCCCGGTCTGCGCCCTGGGTGGGTAAAAGGCAGTTGAGTTTAAAGCTCAGGCGAATGAAAAGGACCTGGGGAAACTGTTCTTCTCGGGGGGTTATCAAGCTCAATACGCACCTGGTCAAGGCGCCGGTCAGGCTGATTGACTCCGTTATTGCACATGAGTTGTGTCACCTCGAAGAGATGAATCACGGCAGGGCATTTTATGCGCTGCTGGAAAGACTGAACCCGGAATGGCGCAAAGACCGGGCGGAGTTGAGGGCAAATGGCCCCGCTTACCTCCTGACATAAAGGCCATCAAACCAGACAGTCCATTCACCGGACTCCAGGTCTTTTTGTTCAAAGAACTGCCTTACACTGCCATCGGCATTGGGTGTCCAGCGACCGCGAAAATCATGCTGCTTAGCGGTTTTATAGTAATTGATCTTGCCCGTCAGGAGCATGGAGCCAGACCTGTCCAGGCCGCCGGTGTAATCAATCGAATAGCCCCTGGCGACCCACAATTGCCGCCATTGGTCTTCAACGGCATCGTAATAGTTCATGCTGCTGCCCGTGCCACCTTGAGCGCTGCTCCAGCTTTCCATGATCAGGCAGTTTTTGTGGTGCTTGGTGATGGAGTTGGTGCCTTGAAAGGTGCGCTTTTCATCATTGGAGTAAACATTCCATTCACCGATCCAGAAATCGAAGTCACCAAATCGCTCGGCCGTTTCACAAAGCCCCTTGGCTGGAACTTGTGTTGCCGGTTGGGCCGCTGATTGATCGGCCGTGGTTTGTTCCTGTGCGGATAAAGAGCCGGAGACCGCCAGGCACAGCAGGCCGGCAATTACTGGGTTTGTGCTTTTTTGCATCGGCAGAACTCCTTGCGGTTTTTGCATTGCCCGATCACATCATCGGTGCGGCGGTCGAAAAAACAGTCAGAGCCCAGTTTATAGGCCAACTTGCAAGCTAGTTGCAACCCAAATGCCAGCCCGAACTGCAGATGGGCTAACAGAAAAAGCCCTTTCGAGGGTGTCGGCCTTGACCGTCTGACAGGCAAATAACCGCAATTTTTTAATAAAACCCGATTTGTCATCAATCAGGGCTTTTCAAATACCTGTCAAAGTGTAGGATAGAAAGTTCTGCTCTTTAATAGCAATGAAAGACCAAACCCGGCTTAACCCGCCCTGGAATGACTTAGAAAACACAGAACCATGGATCAACGCAATCATACACGGACCCTTTACCAACCCGGCAAGGCCAAGGACAGCTGCGGCTTTGGACTAATCGCGCATCAACATGGTGAAGCCAGTCACGCACTGGTGAAAACCGCCTGTGTCGCGCTGGCGCGGATGACACACCGAGGAGCAATTGCTGCCGACGGGATCACCGGGGATGGTTGTGGTGTCCTGATGCAGTTCCCCGCAGAGTTTTTCCGGCAGGTGGCAGAGGAGGCGGGAATTCGCCTGGGTCGCGTGTTTGGCGTGGGTATGGTGTTCTTGAATGCGGACGCGGAAATCGCTGCGCGGTCACGAAAAATTCTTAAAAAACACATCAAGAATGAAACGCTGAGTATAGCGGGTTGGCGCAGTGTTCCGCTCAACCCTTCTGTTTGTGGTGAGACGGCACTGGGTTCCATGCCGGTCATCGAGCAAGTGTTTGTAAACGTGCCGCCAGGCTGGAATCCGCATGATGTTGAGCGCCGCCTGTTTGTCGCAC
>CALJWY010000152.1 GCA_937974465.1 uncultured Lysobacterales bacterium
GTTCAGCACCTGATTCCGCCGGTGGCGCCGGGCAGCAACGCCGGGAACATTGCCCTGGCGCAGTTTGATTACGCCCAACTCGACAAGGCCGGGCATGCCGTCAGGCTGCGCCTGAATTCAACGGTCGTCAACGCAGCCAACCACGGCGAGGGAACACGCGTGACCTACATGAACGAAGGACGGCCCTGGCGCGTGAAATCACGTCATACGGTAATGGCCTGTTACAACGTGATCATTCCGCACCTGTGCCCGGACTTGCCTGAACAACAGAAAGACGCCCAGAAATACCAGGTGAAACGTCCTCTGATCCTGACCAATGTGTTGCTGCGCAACAGCAGCGCTTTTGACCAGTTGGGCATTTCGGGCGCTTATTGCCCCGGCCGTTTACACGGAGTGGTGTGGCAGGTGAAAGGCGTGAACACAGCCGGCTACCGTCACGACTGGACAGACGCCGGCGCCCTGCCCGTCATGTTCTGGGGCTCGGTTGCCCCGCCCGATTCGCGCGTTCAGATCAAAGATCAACACCGCGCCTCACGCGCCCTGATGCTGGCCATGACCTTCGAAGATTTTGAGCGGGAAGTGCGTACGGTGCTGGACGGCATGCTCGGTCCTGCCGGTTTCGACGTGCAAAAAGACATCCTCGCCATTACCGTGAATCGCTGGCCACACGGTTACGCCTACGATTACCTGGATCTCTGGGACCCGGAATGGCCTGAGGGCCAGGCTCCCCATGAAATCGCACGCCGCCCCTTCGGCAACATCACCATTGCCAATTCAGACTCCGGCGCCGATGCCTATACACACGTGGCCATTGATCAGGCATGGAGGGCGGTCGAAGATTTCAAGACCTGAGCAAGCCGGTGCAGATGATCATGAAACAGGTGATCATCTGCACCGGCATTCATTCAGTCGCGGTTCTCAATAGCAACGTAATCAACAACGGTCTGACCCTGGTAGACCTGTCTTGGCCGAGTGATACGATGGGTGGGATCGTCCATCAACTCTTTCCATTGGCCGATCCAGCCGGGCAATCGTCCGAGAGCGAACATGACGGTGAACATGTCGACCGGAATGCCAATCGCACGGTAGATGATGCCGCTGTAGAAATCCACGTTCGGATACAGTTTCCGCTCGACAAAATAGTCGTCCGACAGTGCTATTTCCTCCATCTGTTTCGCCAGGTCCAGCACGGGATCTTCAATGCCCAGTTTATTGAGTACCTTGTCACAGGCGTTCTTGATGACCGTGGCTCTCGGATCGAAGTTCTTGTACACGCGATGGCCGAACCCCATGATTCGGAACCCGGAACTCTTGTCTTTGGCCAAATCGATGAACTTCCTGATGTTGCCGCCGTCTGCGCGAATGTGCTCGAGCATTTCAATGACCTTCTGATTTGCTCCACCGTGCAGAGGTCCCCACAGCGCCAGGATACCGGCAGAAATTGATGCATACAGGCTGGCGTGACTGCTGGCGACCGTGCGTACTGTTGCGGTGCTGCAGTTCTGTTCATGATCGGCATGCAGTATCAACAGCAGGTTCAAAGCTTCGACAACAACAGGATCCGGTTCGTAATCCCTGGACGGCACCGCAAACATCATCCGCAGGAAATTGGCGCAATAGGAAAGGGAATCCCTGGGATAGACAAAGGGCTGACCTATGGATTTCTTGTAGGAGAAAGCGGCCAATGTGCGGATCTTGGACATCAGGCGAGCTGCATTCACGTCCAGACCGCCATTCGTGTCGACCGCGGATTCGTCGCTGTAATAGCCTGACAAGGACGCAACCATGGCGGAGAGGATCGCCATCGGGTGCGCCTGGCCCGAGAAGCTGGAAAAGAAATGCTTCATGTCTTCATGCAAAAGCGCATGTTGATTCAGACTGTCCCTGAAGGCGTCCAATTCCTGCTGGTTGGGCAATTTGCCGTAAATGATGAGATAGGCAACCTCTGTAAACCTCGCATTTCCGGCCAACTGTTCGATGGGGATTCCACGGTAGCGGAGTATTCCTTTTTCTCCATCAAGAAAAGTTATTGTGCTTTGGCAGGATCCGGTGTTGCCGTAACCTGGATCCATGGTGATGTGGCCTGTCTGTGATCTCAGTTTGCCAATGTCAATGGCCTTTTCGTTTTCCGTCCCGGTAATCACCGGCAGTTCGATGGTTTGACCGTCAGGCAGGTATAAAACAGCGTTATTCGATACAATTTCTCTTACGACATTTTGGGTCATGGTGGTGTCCTCCATTCAGGTCCTGGAGTTCCGAAGGACGAAATTCTCAGGTAACTGAAATGCATAACATACCCCGGCCGGTGGCGTGCAGACCTGGATCATCTAATCGCAAATCAATAAAGGGGCCGGAAACATTTTCTGATGGATATTTCTGCAAATTGAACCGGTGAAACCAGCGCGGCCCGCCGAGGATCAGCGTGCAGGTTTTGTAATTCATCCAGAATGGTTTGCCGATTCGGAACGACGATGCAACGGATATCCCTCGCGAGGGGGGAGGAAGTTGTTGCGCATGTCAGCCTGGGCCGGGGTCATTCTTTTTTGTAAAGTGGTCAGAGCCCTTTTCCTCTGAACTCTGCAGGCGTGCGCAAAGCCCAAACCCAGAACGGTGGCCCGGCACCACAAGAAACGGGGCACCGGCCGGATCCGTGGTGCGCGATTTGCTTACGCTGATTTGGGAATCAGGCCATTGTGACGGCTCAAACGGCTGTTCAACATCTCAACTCCTCACTGCAGAACTTCCAGTTTGTACTATATTAAGTAGTACAAGTCAGTATCAATATCCGGTGATGCACAACTAGAAAGGTTAAGGGACAAACCATTTGCAGCACGCCCCAGGGACAATCGGCAACCGGTTGCAGACGACGGGGTGGATATTCACAAGTCGTATTTTTATTACATTTTTTACTGAATCCAGTTCCCGGCTTGCGGCTGGGCGTTCATGTAGTTCGTACATGGATATTTCAACAACAGGGTTTTGACCCTGGATTCAAATGACCCTGGTCATCAAGAGGAGAAATGAATATGAAAAATCTGAGTCGTTTAAATCTATCTGGCATGTCTATTATCGTTTTTGCCACAGCATTGATGGCCTTTTTGGCCAATCCCGCATGGGCAGCAGGCCCTGTGGGCCCAGGCAGTGTGCCAGGCGGCGTGACTGTCACCGACAGTGACGGTGGCTCCGGGGAATCCTGGGGCCGTGCCGGGGGCAGAACCATCATATACGAGGATTTCGCGCTCGCAAACTTCACCTTACTGACATGGCAGCCATTGACGGTTGCGATGGCCTTTGATGGAGTCATCAACGGCGCGGAAGTGATGTCCTCACCGGTGCTTAGTGGTGGAGACACCATTCAATGGACAGGTGAAACCACCATCCATCATGCGCCTTCCAACACTTATCCCCTGGTTGACACCCGCTTCACATTGACTGTACTGGAAGGCATCGGCGGCCCTCCGTATGAAACGGATATTCTTGCCACTGGCGGGTTCTTGACCACTGTCATGCTGTTTGAAGCCAAGCTGGCTACCGATTGCGCCGGTTGCTACGTGCCCGCGCTGGATTTTTTTGATGCATTTGAAACCGCACCCGAAGATGCCGGTAATGCAGTCACTTCATTTGATAGTGGATTTTTTTATGAAGCCATCGTAGGCATGAGCATCGAGGAACACGACAACAATATGCAAGCCCGGTTTGATTGGGTGGATGGCGCACTGGACTACCTGACAATCGAATGGGACAACCGCATTCCCTACATCAGCGGAGTTGTCGATGACAATCATTACCTGCTTGAATGGGTAAAAATTGACCTGGCTGAACTGCTCAGCCGTGATTTCAGCAATCTCGCCACCAAAGACGACATTGAAGATTTATTCAATGACATCAACCAGATACTCAGCGACTATTTCGGCGAAATAAGTGATGAAATTTCGGAACAGCAGGATTTGCTGATTTGCATGTGGGTCGGCGACGCATTCGGACCGTATTGCCCGCCGATTCCGGGTTTACCAAACCTGCTCGGCATCCAGGCGGATATTGCAGCCTTATCGGCTGGTATCGCAGCACAAAATTCATTTGAAGTGTCCGCGGTCAAGTCACCCCCGGCATCGAATTCTGATCCGGCATATGTCGTATTGACCAAACTGAATGGCCTGCCCACCGATGCGACAATCACATCCGTGTTGGCCATGACGGAATCCCCGGGCGACGGTATTGGCTCTGAATCAGTTCCGTTTTCGACTTCTGCGGTTTCAGCCGGGTTGCAGCAACTGGACCTGGAACTCCCGGAAGAACTGGAAGGCATCAAGACCATTTTGATTGTCGTCGAAGGTGATGATGGTGACGGTAATACCCTGAATGGCTCTGTACTCGTGAGCCAATGGAAGTAAGTTTTTGGACGATAGCTAACGGCCCCCAAATCGAGGGGGCCGTTATGCCTGGCCCAGAAATCAGCAGCAATGATACGCGGGTCCAGGGCAGCTTCCATGGACTCAGCTTTTCTAGCCGTTCATCGCTCTGCCCCAGTGCCAATGAACCGCCCGGCGGGCAGGAAGAAAAAACCGCGGATTGACTGATTCAGGAGTAAATGATGAAAAGACGTGAATTTTGCCAATCGGCACTCACATCGGCCATGGCCACGGTGATACCTGTACCTTACCTGTTGGCCGGAGAAGGCCGGGGGATGCCTGCCGTGCAAGCCTTTACGGCGTCTGGCGAAGAGACGACGCTGGAAGGAGCCGCCGTCAAAGAACTGCGCGACAGCATGCGCGGCAAACTGCTGCTCAGCGGCGATGACGGCTATGACCACGCACGTGCCGTCTGGAACGCCATGATCGATAAACGCCCCGCGCTGATCGCGCGTTGCGAAGGCCCCGCGGATGTCGTGAGTTCAATCGACTTTGCGCGTGCTCACGGCCTGCGTGTCGCTGTCCGGGGAGGAGGTCACAGCATCTCGGGCAAGTCGGTTTGCGAGGGGGGCCTGATGATCGACATGTCCGAAATGAACACGGTGCGGGCCGACAGGAAAGCCGGAACCGCGCGCGCGGACGGTGGTTGCCTGGAAGGCCATATTGACCGTGAAGCGTCGTTGCTGGGGCTGGCGACAACCGGCGGCATCGTTTCCCATACCGGCGCCGCGGGCCTGACCCTGGGTGGAGGATTCGGCAGGTTGTGCCGGAAGTTTGGAATGACCTGCGATAACTTTATCGGAGCGGACATTGTTACCGTCGACGGCAAGTTCAGGCATGTAAGTGATGAAGAAGACCCGGATTTGATGTGGGCGCTCAGAGGTGGCGGCGGGAACTTCGGCGTCGTGACCGCATTGGA
>CALJWY010000153.1 GCA_937974465.1 uncultured Lysobacterales bacterium
TGTTACATGATGCGGCTTGGTCGTGCCCGGTATAGGCAGGGTTGCAGATGGGTGTGAGATCACATATTTGAGAAACACCTGGCCCCAACTCTGTGCATCTATGTCTACCGCCCAATCGGGTAGAGAGTGGCCTGCAACCACCCTGAAAAGCCTGCCCCGCGCAAACGGAAGGTTCACCAGTACCGCAATTCCACGGTCCTGCGCCAGCGGCAAAATACTTTCTTCAGCAGCCCTGTCAGCCAGGGAGTAATTGACCTGGATAAAATCCAGCGGATGACGGCGCATCACGTCAGCCATCTGTTCGTACTGGCCTGGGCTATGTGTTGTAATGCCCAGGTAGCGGAGCCTTCCCTGCTCTTTCCAGGCCTTCATGGTTTCCAGTTCCTGCTCAACACCACGCAGGTTATGCACCTGCATCAGGTCGAGCTTCTCCCTGCCCAGAAGGTTGAATGAGCGGTTCATGCGTTCGATTCCCTGTTGCGGGTCTTCCCGATCAACCTTGGTGGCCAGGAATACTTTCTTATCCAGGCCCAACTCACCGAGCACGCCGCCGATAATGGTTTCTGCCTCACCATAGTTGGGTGAGGTATCTATCACCCACCCTCCTGACAAGTGGAAAGCCAGTAAGGTCTCGCGGAACCGCTGCATATCTTCAGCATTGGCCGTTGAGCGATAGTCCCTGGTGCCAAGCCCGACCGCAGGCAGGCGCTCCCCTGTGGAAGGAATCTCGGTCATAATCCGTGGCTTTGTACTGGCGTTTAAGGTGCTCCATGAGCCCGCTGCTGCTGCCAATCCTGCACCTGCGCTGAGCCTGATTAACTTTCTTCTACTGACCTTGATCATTTTAATTTTTCCAGACCGGAATTAAACTCTGTTAATCTAGTGGGTGCTTAGACGAGATTCAGCACCTATCTTACAGACTCACAAACTCAAAGTTTATATATGAAAATTATCCAACGAAACACCCTACGACGCGGCGGCTTCGCTGGTCTGCGTGAAACCCGGCTGGTTATGAGCCCAAGGATCTTTCGCAATCAATGCGAGTCCGGCACCTCACCTGGCCTGGGTAAGTTCGCATACCTGGCCGACGCCCGCTTTTTACCTTTGGGCGAAACCAGAATGCATGCCCATCGTGAAATTGATGTTATCTCGATAATGGTTGAAGGTCGAATTCAACATGAAGGTTCCCTCCATGATGGACATGAACTCAAGGTTGATGACATCCAGGTACAGCGTGCCGGTGGAGAAGGATTTCGTCACAACGAAATCAATCCCGACGGCGAAAAAAACCGCATGATCCAACTTTGGGTTATACCTGAAGTAGCGGACCAGCCAGCGACTTACCAGTTATTTCAGGCGCAAGCCGGTGAACGCACCCGGGTTTATGGTGGCTCAGCTGACCAGGATTCGACCATTCCAGCAAGAACCGCTGTCGAAGTAGCTCACCTTAGCGCGGGCGAGAAGCTTGAGCAGGCCGGAAGGTGCCTGGCTTATGTGGCCACAGGTTCAGGTCTCTGCAATAAAGAGAAAGTAGCGGAAGGTGATCTTGTCGATACCCGGGACCTGGCCTACAAGGCTAAAACAGACAGCAAGCTGGTACTTGTTTTTGAGACATGATTTGCAAGCCTTACCATTGTATTTTTGTACACATACCAAAAGCCGCCGGGCGCAGTGTCGAAATGTTCTTTATGAACAAGCTCGGCCTCGTACGGGATAACGATGCTGACCGGGCACAACTTTTAATCACGACCAATGATGATCCGGCCAAGGGTCCCGAAAAGCTTTCGCACCTCAGTGCTGCCGAGTACGTCCAGTGTGGGCATATCAGCAAGGAAGATTTTTCCCGGTATTACAAGTTTAGCTTTGTACGCAATCCCTGGTCACGATTGGTCTCTGAATACCGGTACAGGAATTTTCTAAGTCACAAAAGCTTTAAAGACTTTGTCCTGAATAAGCTGCCCCCGCCTGGTATGGATGACAAGTATCGCCATGTCATGCCACAGACTGACATGCTATACGACGCGGAGGGAAAGCTGCTGGTCGACTTCGTCGGAAAATTCGAACAACTCGACGAGGATTTTGAACAGGTTTGTAAACAGTTGGGTTTTACACACACGAAACTTCCGCATGTCAATTCATCGGATAAGAAATCGCGCGAGCTAAGACGTAAGCTTCGCAACTTTATTCACCATAATAAAGAGGCTGATTTGCGCAGTTACGTGGATTTCTATGACGATGAAACCCTCGATTTTGTTAACCGGCTTTACCAAAAAGATATCGAAAATTTTGGTTACAGCTTCGAAGATGCACTAAAGAAAAAGTGATCCTTCCACCTTTGGATTGACCCTCTTCGAGTTTTACACCTACAATAAGAGTACGACGCAGGGGCATTATCGATGCCTACAAACAAATTCAACAAGAGGTAAGTTATTTATGGACTGTCCGAAATGTTCAGCAGAAATGGAACACGTTTTCTACAAGCAGATCGAAGTTGATCGCTGCACTGGATGCGGTGGGCTCTGGTTCCAGCCAGAAGAATTAGTAGCGCTACGTGACGATATCTGGATGGCTGACTACATTATCGATAGTGGTGATAAGTCTGTTGGCAAGAAAGCCAATGCCTTGAAAGATTATCATTGCCCCATGTGTAATGACTCCATGCTTCACGAGTTTGACGAAGAGCAACCACATATAGCTTATGAGTCCTGCCCGAATGGACATGGCACTTACCTCGATTCCGGTGAATTCACCGACCTGGTGAAAAAGACTTTCTGGGACAAGTTCAAGCGTAAAGGCTAAGCGTTCGACCTTTCCGTAATCTCCAGCGTACCGGGTAGAGCCATCTGCCCGGTACGCCTCGGCTTAAACCCCTATCCGCGCGCTCAAGGTGCGGCGGTCATCAGCACTTCGAGCCTGCCATCCGGCAACAACATACCCTGATCAATATCAAAACTGGATAACAGGTTCACCAGGATGGCCTGTGTGTGCGGGAATTTACGTGGCTGGCTTTGCTGACGGGGGCGCACATTGAACATGTGAGCCTGGTCGACACCATATTGCTGGTTCGAAAACGAAGTATCCAGGGTCCTCACTGTGAAAGCATGCCCGCGGGTGGTCTTATGCAGAAATGGTGTAATAGCCGTATTGAAAGCTCTTAGGGCCTTATCATCCAGGTAATTCAGAAAATCCCAGAACAGACACAAGTCAAACTTGGTTCCCTTGGGAAAACCAAATGACTTGGTCAGGTGCTGAGCCATTTCCGCTTCCGAGAACTCACCCGATTGCATCTGTATCACCGGGTCTGTATACATTGCGGCAAAATGCAGGCGACATTTGAATTGTGAGAAAAACTCAATGGTTTCCGGTAACCCGGCGCCAATTTCCAGGACGGACAGGCGCCTGCCCGGATCAATCTTGTTTACCAACGATGGAAACAGCAGGGACTGCTGTTTCCGTATGGCCGGGAGCGCAACAGGCGAGATGCTTCCACTGCCTGTGCTTGAGACAACGCTGCTCAATTTATCAACTTCTTTGAGAACACCGGTCTGCGCGCTTAACCTTAGCCACCGTTCAGTGAATAAGCACTGCTTCCCTTGGGCTTGTCAGTTGCAACTGCCTTGGGCGCCTCAGGAGCTTTCTCAACGGTCTTTTTTACCGGCTTTACCTCCTGGGGCTTGGCTGGTTCGCCTGGATCCATGTCGATGCTACCCTTGAAGATGGCGCCATCTTCAAGCGTCATGCGCGGGGCAACAATATTGCCATGAACATTTCCAGACCTTGAAATAACAACTTTTTCGATGCCGCTGAGATCACCTTTTACTTCACCGGAAATCTTGATGACCTTGGCAGTAATATCAGCATTGACCTGGCCACTCTGCCCAACCTCAACGTGGTTGGCTTCCAGGCGAATCTTTCCATCCACCTTACCCTCGATGACCAGGTTTTCATTACCACTGATGTCACCATTGATGTGGATGCCGGGGCCGATGATGGCGCCTTTGCCACTGCTGGCAGGCGCACTGGCAGATGCAGCAAAATTGTCCGACGCGGGTTCCTGGCGATTTTGCTCAGGTTTGCTGGATTTGTGTTTTTCAAACATAGGTCTTTCCAATCTGTTTATTTATCTGGGCCGAATAGTCTAGCAGGAATATTACAGAAAGGCCTATCAGGTCAAAAGTAATTTAATATTTCATCAAACATTTAACCGCATAGATGGTTAAAATTGTCGCGACACCGATACATTTGTTAATTCTGATCCGGATCATTCATGAAAACACACCAATTCAAACTCATGCTGGCGTTGCTCTTATTGGTCGTCCTACAGTCATGCGCAAAGCCGGTATCCTGGCATGCCACTAATATCACTGGGAAAATGCCCGACCTGGCCTTTTCACTCGTCGGCCCGGACGGCAGTAATATCCAGGCCGATGCTCTTCTGGGCAAACCCGCTTTGATTTTCTTTGGCTTTACAAGCTGCCCCGACGTGTGTCCCACGACCCTGACCCGGTTGGGGGCGATTTTGAAAACAATGCACACAAGCGAAGATATCCAGGTGGTGCTGGTCACCGTGGACCCGTCACGCGACACACCGGAAAAAATGCAAGCCTATACTTCGTCGTTTGGATCATGGCTGCTTGGCCTGACAGGCCCGGAAGCAGCTTTGGAATCCCTGCGTAAAAGCTATGGCGTGTACGCGGCCATGGAGTCTTCAGACGACAAGGGGACTTATAATGTCATGCACAACACGGCGATCTTTGCTTTTGACAGGAAAGGCCGGGCAAGACTGTTAATTTCAGACATTTCGGATAGCGATGCCATCATTTCCGACCTCAAGCAACTCATCAATTTGTAATACAGGAAGCCAATCATGCCCTCATTTGACGTAGTTTCAGAAGTCAATCACCATGAACTGAGCAACGCGGTTGACCAGGCTAACCGCGAGGTAACGACCCGTTTTGACTTCAAAGGCACCGGTTCTAATTTTGAACTGGCTGAGCTTGTCATAACCATGAACACAGAATCCGATTTCCAGCTGCAGCAAATGTACGACATTCTGTGTAACAAACTCGTAAAGCGGGGCATTGACATAGCCTGCCTGGAAAAGGACGAAGCCGTTATCCAGGCCCGTTCCGCCACCCAGGCCGTCAAGGTGAACGAGGGTATCGACACCCCAACGGCGAAAGACATGGTCAAGCTGATCAAGCAGAGCAAGGCAAAGGTGCAAGCGGCCATCCAGGGGGAACAACTGCGCGTGACAGGTAAGAAGCGCGATGACCTGCAGGCAGTTATTGCATTATTGAAAAACGCTAAGCTGGAAATCCCGCTGCAATACAAAAATTTTCGGGACTGAATACTGGTCAGGATTAAAAGCGGGTCAGCTCAACCAATCCCTGGGGTCAACCCGGTAATAACAGCGCAGCACCTCGAAAAGCTCTGCGTGGTGTTTGGCCATCTGTGCCGGCTTTTCAAAAAATGTTTCGGTTGATACCGCAAAAAACTCGGCCGGATTGGTGGCGCCATAGTGATCCAGCAGTGAACGCCTGCCCTTCCATGCATCCTTCTGCAGCTCTTCGAATTCGCCCGAGAGTGTCGTAGCCCAGGTCCGCAAACAGTTACTACCTGCCAAAATGGGCGCACCGTTGGTGCTACCCGACTCACTGTCCAGTTGGTGTGCAAACTCGTGTAGAACAACGTTATGACCATCGACAAAATTACTTGAGCCACTCAAAACATTGTCCCAGGCGAGGATCACTTTCCCGCTACTCCAGGATTCACCCAGCACGCCCTTGCGCCCACTACTGACCACGCCATGCATATCGCTTTGTGGCCGGTCAACAACGAAAGCCGCGGGGTACACAATGATATAACGCAGCGACGGATAAACACCGGTGTTGCGATTGACCAGCAACATGCAGGCTTCAGCTGCAATGGTTACTCGTATCTCGTCTGTGATTTCGAGCCCGCCTGCACCTTCGAAATGCTTCTGGTGTAAAAACTGCTTGATCAATTTACGTAATTGCAAACGCAGCTCCATGGGTAGATCTTTATAGATGGCGATATTTTTCTCAACGATTGCAACCCATGCGTCCGGAAATGGCGCTGCAATAGCTTTTCTAAGCCGATAGCGCGGAATAAGAAGTGCCGCCGCGACTGCGCAAAGCACAAAAATCACAAAAATCCAGTAAGCCAACCCTGTCTCTCCCGCATCTGATCAAGCATGAAATCCAGGCATCATAATGATTCAACCGGGGCACGGGTGTCCAGTTGGCCCGCATAATTACCGGTATGGCCCGGGACAGGTTTCGGGTTGGGTACAAAGCATCTCTCGCGCTTAATGGTGAAATCGACATTTAATTCATTTGACTCAGTCACACACAGCGAGACCCTGTATCGACTGGTGAATTATCCGGGCCAGCTGAATACAGCAAACAATCACTGATTAGGGTAAAATCACTCGTTGCCCTTTAGCATAACTAAGGAAATTACCTATGAACTCCAAATTGCCGCTGGCCCTGAGTGCAGCGCTGGCATTTACCCTCGCCGGTTGCTCCAAAACTGACTCAACAGAAGTCGCCGAAGCAACCCCCGAACAACCAACCGAAACAACCATGACAACAACCCCTGCAGAAGACAATCCGTTCTTCGTGAATAGTCCGCTGTACATGTACTACCCGCAGTTTGATAAAATTGAAAACGCCCACTTCATGCCAGCGTTCGAACGCGGCATGGAAGAGCACCTGGCAGAAATTGACGCCATTGCCAACCAGGCTGATGCGCCCACACTGGACAACACCTTGATTCCAATGGAGCGTTCCGGACGAACCCTGGACCGCGTTGCGAGGGTGTTTTTTAGCCTGACATCTGCTCATACCAATGATGAGATTGAAGAAATCCGCAGTGAGATGGCCCCCAGGCTATCCGCCCACACCGATCAGATCCTGCTCAACAGCAAACTGTTCGAACGCATTCAGGCGCTCTATGAACAACGTGATAGCCTCGAGCTTGATCCCGAGTCATTCCGCCTGGTCGAAGAGAATTACAAGGATTTCATTCGTGCCGGCGCGCAGCTTTCCGAGGCTGAGAAAGAACAGCTCAAAGCCATCAACTCGGAATTGGCGACCCTGCAAACCAGCTTCAGTCAGAATGTCCTGAACGAGGTTAATGCATCGGCTGTTGTAGTCGATACGCGCGAAGAACTCGCCGGTCTGTCCGACAGCATGATCGATGCAGCGGCAAAAGCCGCCACAGAAGCCGACATGGAAGGCAAGTACCTGATTGCGCTGTTAAACACCAGTCAGCAACCTCCGCTGGCCTCATTGGAAAACCGCGCACTGCGCCAGCGCATTATGGAAGCGTCCCTGGCACGCGGTAGTCGTGGCGGTGAATTTGATAACCGTGAAATCCTGACCAGGGTCGCAAAATTGCGGGCCGAGCGGGCCCTGTTGATGGGATACCCAAACCATGCTGCTTATGGCCTTGAAAACCAGACCGCACGTACCACCGCAGCGGTCAACGAAAGACTGGCCAGCCTGGCACCTGCTGCCGCGGCAAACGCCGTACGTGAAGCCGCAGACATGCAGGCGATCATCGATGCCGAAGGCGGCGATTTCCAGCTGCAATCCTGGGACTGGGACTTTTATGCTGAAAAGGTACGCAAACAACGTTATGACTTTGATGCTTCACAATTGCGTCCCTACTTCGAATTCGACAATGTCCTGCAGAAGGGTGTTTTTTACGCAGCAGAAAAGGTATTTGGCCTGACCTTCAAAGAACGCCATGATCTGCCCGTTTACCAGGAAGACGTGCGTGTCTTCGAGGTTTTCGAGGAAGACGGCTCGACGCTTGCCCTTTTCATCATGGATCCGTTTGCCCGTCCCTCAAAACGCGGTGGCGCCTGGATGAATGCCTATGTCAGCCAGTCTGAATTGCTGGACAGACAACCGGTCGTTGCCAATCACCTGAATATCACCAAGCCGACATCTGATGACGAGCCGGTGCTGCTGACATTTGACGAGGTCACCACCACGTTTCATGAGTTCGGTCACGCATTGCATGGCATGTTCTCAAACGTGAAGTATCCATCGTTCTCCGGCACCTCTGTGCCACGCGATTTTGTTGAATTCCCATCCCAGGTTAACGAGATGTGGTCTATATGGCCGGAAATCCTGCAAAACTACGCCGTGCATTACGAAACCGGTGAAGCCATGCCACAGGTACTGCTCGACAAGGTACTGGCAACCCAGAAATTCAACCAGGGCTACTCAACAACCGAGTACCTGGCTGCATCATTACTGGATCAAAACTGGCATCAGCTGACACCGGAAGAAGTGCCCAATGCAGAAGGCTTGCTGGATTTTGAAGCCAAGGCACTCGCAGACGCCGGAGTTGCGTTGGATACCGTTCCACCGCGCTACCGCAGCACTTACTTCTCACACATCATCGGTGGCTATTCGGCAGGCTATTACGCCTATATCTGGTCGGAAGTACTGGATGCAGATACGGTCGAGTGGTTCAAGAGTAACGGCGGTATGAGCCGTGAAAACGGCGACCATTTCCGCCAGACATTATTGTCCCGCGGCGGTGCCGAAGATGCCATGACCCTGTTCAGAAACTTCCGGGGCGCAGAGCCTGACATCGCGCCACTGCTGGAAAGAAGAGGCCTGAACTAAACCACTTAAAACACCGGCTCCCGCCTGGGAGCCGGTGTTCCCCCGCCTCACCTTTTAAGCCACGCCCCCGCGAGGGTGCTGCCTTGTTCCACACCTAACAAACCCCGCTTTACAACCACACCGTCATTCCCGCGCAGGCGGGGATCTATATGCATTGCCTTCTTCCGAACCCAACAAACGCCGCTCAAAAACCAGCACCGTCATCCCCGCGCAGGCGGGGATCTCCATGGGTTGTCTTGTTCCGAACCTAACAAACGCCGCTCAAAAACCAGCACCGTCATCCCCACGCAGGCGGGAATATCCATGCGCTGTCCTGTTCCGAACCTAAC
>CALJWY010000154.1 GCA_937974465.1 uncultured Lysobacterales bacterium
GACGTTATACCTACAGTGATCTCCGCAGGCGGTCACTGCGTGTTGCCAAGGCATTGCAAAAGGATGGCATCGGCTTGGGTGACCGGGTCGCCACAATGGCCTGGAATACGGATCGCCACGTTGAAACCTGGTACGGAACCATGGGCCTTGGTGCGATTGTCCACACGATCAATCCCCGGCTTTTTGCGGAACAATTGGTTTACATCATCAATCATGCTGAGGACAAACTACTGTTCCTGGACCTCACCTTTGTGCCGCTGCTGGAGGCGATCGCAGACAAACTGCCCACGATCGAGAAATACATCATCCTGACAGATGATAACCACATGCCACAGACCAGTTTGCGCAACGCCGTTGCCTATGAAACATGGCTGGATTCAAGTGACGCAGATTTTAAGTGGGTCGAGTTTGATGAGAATACTGCAGCGGGTCTCTGTTACACATCCGGCACCACCGGGAACCCAAAAGGCGTACTCTATTCCCATCGCTCAAACGTGTTGCATGCCATGATGGGCAACCAGCCTGACGTTCTAGGCATGGTCTCCAGCGACAGTATTCTGCCCATCGTTCCAATGTTTCACGCCAATGCCTGGGCAATTACTTTTGCCGCACCGGCTGCCGGCGCCAGCATGATCATGCCGGGCGCAGGCATGGATGGTAAGAGCATTTACGAACTCCTTGATCATGAAAAAGTCACCGCATCTGCGGCGGTACCCACTGTTTGGCTGGCCCTGCTGCAACATCTTGAAAGCCACGATTTGACCTTGCCATACCTTAAACGTGTGTTGATCGGAGGCGCAGCCGTTCCGCGGGTCATGATCGAAAAGTTCGAAAACACCTATGGCACTGAAGTGATCCATGGTTGGGGTATGACCGAAATGTCACCAATCGGCACCACCGGTAAGCTTAAACATGCCACTGAACACCTGCGCGGGGAAGACCGGGTTAAATTGAAACTTAAGCAGGGACGAGCGCCATACCTGGTCGAAATGAAAATCGTTGATAATGAAGGCGTTGAACTTCCGCGTGACGGTTCTTCTTCCGGCCATCTTTTGGTAAAGGGGCCAGCCATATCCAGTGCTTACTTCAAAGAAAAAACCAGCGCGCTTGATAAAGATGGTTGGTTTAACACCGGAGACATAGCCAACATCGACGCGCTCGGTTACATGCAGATTACCGATCGTGATAAAGATGTCATCAAGTCCGGTGGTGAATGGATATCATCCATCGAAATCGAGAATACAGCGCTTGGTTGTGAAGGTGTCGCCGAGGCCGCTGTCATTGGCATCCCACATCCCAAGTGGACCGAGCGGCCATTGTTGATCATTGTGCGCAAGCCCGGTTCCGAGGTCTCGCAGGAAGACATCCTGGCCTTTCTCGATGGCAAAATTGCGCATTGGTGGATGCCGGAAGCGATTGAATTCATCGATGAAATCCCACATACCGCGACAGGTAAAATCCTCAAAACAGCTCTTCGGGAAACTTTTGGCGGTTACGAATTCTAAGTCAAGCAGCGATACTTCCTGGCGACCCAGATTACCAACCTGAGAATCCAACCCAAAAAGGTATTTCCGTGTTGACAAACCAGCCCTGATCCATCAACCTTCAAAGCTTGTCTGCAGGTGTCCTTCTGGCTGCTCAGCCAGTGGATTAAACGGGAAGATGGTGCGTCTTAATTCGGCAATTCCATCGCTGCCCCCGCAACGGTAGGCGAAGGCTCGGGTCAATGCAGCCACTGTGCAATTGCATGGGAAGGCGACCTGACATTTGGCGAGATTAAGTCGCCCTTCGCAAGCCCGGAGACCGGCCAGCAGTTTTTTCACCAGTGCATTCGCGGCGGGCGAAGGCTTGTGAGAACTGCTTCACCGGAGTCGCCCGGCGAAGAACCAGCCTCCCAGCTTCGACGGCCACCAAATGCACTGCCTCAGGCGATCGGGTGAGATCGCATTGGAAAGCAAAAGTGCCTAAACAACAACAATATACCCAACCCAAAGGTCTCTTATGCATGGCTCTTGCCTTGTTCAGTAACAATCTAATGGCGGAGGACGCCTTCGAACTCGACGACATTGTGGTTACTGCCGGTCTGCAGCCCATATCGATCACTGATGTTGCAAGCTCCATTACCGTCATAAGCCGTGAAGAGATAGAACAAAAACAGGTTTTGTACCTGTCAGAGTTGCTGCGGGATGTGCCGGGCTTTGCCGTCAGCCAGGCAGGCGGCGCCGGGTCTCAAACCCAGGTGCGTGTGCGTGGAGCCGAGGCGAACCATTTATTGGTCTTGATAGATGGCGTCCGCGCCAATGACCCTTCGGCCAATGATGAGTTCCAGTACCAGTTTGCCCTGACATCGAATATCGAGCGTATTGAAATCATTCGAGGGCCACAAAGCGCCACCTGGGGCAGTGATGCGGTAGCAGGCGTCATCAATATAATTCGCAAGAAAACAGTGGACAGCCATTTTTTATCCGGCAATGTTGAAGCCGGCTCCTTCGATACCTTCAGCGGAGGCATGGCGGGCGGATACTCCGGCGACGCGTTGGATATCAATGCGGCTGTTTCATTCCTTGATACCGGCGGTACGAATATCTCCAGAAATGGCGGCGAAAAAGACGGGGCGGAAAACATAACCGGAAATATGTCGCTTCAATATGATGCCAGTGATGCCATTCGACTCGGGCTCTCCGCCAACCTGCTTGACGCCAGCAGCGAGTATGACGATATCGATTATTTTGTCACCGGACTGCCCGTTGACGCCGACCGCCTGACAGAAACGCAACAGTCCTTTTTGAGCGGCACATTGAATTATGAGCCGCCGCAGAGCCATTGGTCCGCTAACCTTTCCGTCAACTGGATGGACTCTGACAACGACAATTTCAGTGATGGTAACTGGACCAGCGCCACGGCCGCCGAAACACTTGAATTTCGAATTCGGGGTGGCGTGTCACTGGGTGATAAGCTCAACCACCGTGTGGGCTTTGCGCTGGAGCGGGAAGAGGTAGATTTCTCCCAACGCGGGCAGGCTTCCTTGTATGGAGACCCCAACCAGGATCAGTCCTACCAAGCCAATGGTTATGCCCTTGAATACGTCGGCAAACCCATGGCTGGTTTCACCTGGACCGCAAGTGCGCGACTGGATGATTACAGTGATTTTGATGATGCACGCACCTGGCAACTGGCAGCCTCTTACCAGATATCCGCGGCACACCGGCTTCGCGGGTCAGTTGGGACCGGCTCAAAAACACCGACTTTCACCGAGCGTTACGGGTTCTTTGAAGACCTGTTTCTTGGCAACCCTGACTTAAAGCCCGAATCATCCCGTGGCTGGGAAATAGGTCTCGAATCAAATTGGTCAGATAATCGACACCAATTGCAATTGGCCTATTTCGACCAGAACTTGCAAGATGAAATAGATGGCTTCGTATTTGACCCCGACACCTTTCTGTTTACGGCGCGCAATAAGGACACCGACAGCAAGCGGCGGGGTATAGAAACAATATTTGATACGCGACTGGGCAAGGCCCTAACGCTGGCAGCCTCATACACATATACCGATGCCACAGAAAAGAATGGCGCCGGGCAGTCCGTTGAGGAAGTTCGCCGGCCTAAACATATGGGCGGTATAACGGCTAACTACCGGTTTGCCGATGAGAGGGGCAACCTTAACCTGAACCTGCAATACAACGGTTCGCAGCAGGATATATTTTTCTCTCCACAAACATACACATCTGAATTTATCAAGCTGGATGCCTACACACTGCTAAACCTGGCAGCATCCTGGAAACTGACCCAGTCACTGGAACTGACCGGACGGGTCAGCAACCTGCTGGACGAGGATTACGAAGAAGTGCTTGGCTTTGCACGCCCCGGGCGCGGTGTCTACGCCGGATTACGCGGACGGTTTGGCTTCTGATAAACCCGGCTCTCTGAAAGACCTGGCAGATTCGTTCAGGTATCAAACGAACACAGGTCTTTCAGCAGTCCGTTTTCAATATTGTAAATCCAACCGTGAATGTAAAGTTCCTGCCCCTGGCTCCAGGCTTTTTGCACAATTGAGGCGTTACGAACATTGTTGACCTGTTCAATGACATTCAATTCGCAAAGTACGTCCGTTTTTTCCTTTTCGCCCAGTCCTTCAAGCTTGTCCGCATGCTTGCGGCCGACATCACTGATGTGGCAAAGCCAGTTATCTATCAAACCATGATCGTGGTTTTCCATGGAAGCCATCACACCTCCACAGCCATAGTGACCGCATACGATGATGTGTTTTACCTTCAGAACCTCGACCGCAAACTGGATGACTGACAGGCAGTTCAAGTCTGAATGAACGACCACGTTTGCAATGTTGCGATGAACGAATATTTCACCAGGAGGCAGATCAACAATCTGGTTTGCCGGCACCCTGCTGTCTGAACAGCCGATCCACAAATACTCTGGTTTTTGCTGTGCAGCCAAGCCTGCAAAGAAGCCCGGATCCCGCTCGGTGATAGCTTTGGCCCATTTACGGTTTCGTTCAAAAAAATGTTCTAGTGTTTTCAATGCCCACCAACTCCCGGTAACTTCATTTATGCTGTTTTAGGTTCCACTATCAGGATATACCGTTAACCTTTCAATAGCCCAACTCAAAATCCACTACGTTTAACATAGGTGCCCTATCTAAATAGCGGCGGTAATTTTCCACGAATATATTAAAGATATCCTCCGGAAAACTTGTCGCGGCTGTGTGCGGCGTTATCAATACATTCGGCAAATCCCACAAAGGACTCTCCTGTGCAAGCGGTTCACTCGCAAATACATCGAGGACTGCACCAGCGATTATGCCGTTGTTGATGGCAGACACCAACGCCATCTCATCAATGGCATTACCACGGCCAACATTAATCAACACCGATGTGTTTTTCATCATCCCGAGGGTTTCGGCATTGATAAACCCGTCCGTCTCTTGCGTATCCGGCAAAGTCAGCACGACATAGTCCGGTTGCTCGAGAAAACCGCGGACATTTGTGCCGCTATATACCTTCTGCATAGCGTCGCACGATGTGCCGGAGCGGTTAAGACCGCTTAGCTGGAAGCCAAGTTGACGCAGACTGTTCGCCAGGTGCCGGCCAATTGATCCAAGGCCTGCAATACCAACCAATATGTCGCTGCACCGCCTGTATGGTAACGGCGACCACTGGTGCTTTAACTGGTTATCCCGCTGGGTAAAAATCTGCCGTTCATTGGCAAAAATATAAGCCAGAACATACTCACTGATCGCAGGGCCAAATACGTCTTTAACACCCGTCAGCAGATAATCCCGGCGCAGACCCTTGCCACAAAGGTCATCGACCCCTGCCCATGTTGATTGCACCCATTCAAGGTCTGTAACAGAACCGAGCGCCGGGCTTACGAGGCCAGGGTCGCCGAGGATAATGTTGTAATCAGAGAAATCA
Organism: uncultured Lysobacterales bacterium; assembly: GCA_937974465.1. Taxonomy (GTDB): domain Bacteria; phylum Pseudomonadota; class Gammaproteobacteria; order Xanthomonadales; family SZUA-36; genus SZUA-36. The sequence continues at coordinate 5,430 of CALJWY010000154.1, forward strand.
GGTACGTTGTGCGGATTTTGCCGGGCGGTCACTTCGAGGAAAGGCAAATCAGCAGCCTGGAGAAGCTTCGCATATTTGGGGGCGTCGACCGACAGCACCAGCAGTTTGTTCATCGAGTTAACCCAGCCTGGAAAACAACCGTCGAAAAATCAAGGCTTGTGATTATTGGTTAGCAGGTATCCCGGCGCGCAAGTTCTTTCAATTTATCTTCCTCCAGGATCGCCACCTTTTTGCGGTTCACGCGGATGATGCCTGCGCTTTGAAAACGGGCCAGCACCCGTGAGATGGTCTCGGTGGCAAGCCTCAGGTTACTGGCGATGTCACGACGGGACATACTCAAATTAAATTCTTTCGATGAATAACCGCGGCTGGCAAAACGTCCGGACAGCGAACACAGAAGCCGGGCAATTCTCTCCTCGGCGCTCAAGTCAGCAGCACTGGCCTCGAGTTCAGAAATGTGCAGGCTCATAACCCGGAACAACTCGTCCTGCAGTTGTGGTAACTGCCGGGCCATTTCGGTCACAGAGTCAAAACTGAGACCACAAACAGAACTGGTATCGAGGGCGACAACGTTGGCGCGGTGAGTTTTTTCGTGGATCGCATCGAAACCGATGATTTCTCCAGGCAGGTAGAAACCAAGAACCTGTTCTTCGCCATTCTTGTCAATTACGTAGCTTTTGAAGCACCCGGCGCGAACTGCGGCGATAGACTGAAACTTGTCACCCGCACGGAAAATATGCTCGCCCGGTTGAATCGGACGGGATTTGTTTACGATGTGCTCGAACTGCTCTGTTTCAAGCGCATCCAAACTACGTGGTAAACATAGATTACCCAACGTGCACTGGCTGCAGGCAACCTGTACACGTTCTGGAAAGTATGGCTTTTTTTTCTGGTTTTCAGAACCCATAGACCGCTAAATCCACTATTTGGAAACAATTAGCGGTCGATTATAGCCTAACAACGCAATCAAATGACCTTTGAATACGCTTTTCCTTGCAAGTCTTTGATCAAATATTCGTCAAATTGCATCGCTATGGCACGAAGAAGCAATAAACCCGTTGGCGTTACATCAATTCCAAAATCGGTAAGTTTTATGAGGCCATCTGCTTGTAAGGGTTCGAGTAATTCGAGCTCAAGCGCAAAATGCTTTGCGAAATCAATATCATACCGACTCTCAATTTCACCAAACCGAACCTTGCCCTGGCACATGATCGCGGAAATTACCCCGCGCCTGAGGCGATCCTCTCTGCTTAGACTCAGTCCACGCCAAACAGGTAATTTGCCATCATCAATGGCGGCTTGCCAATCGCGAATGTCCTTGAGGTTTTGTACGAAGCTATTTCCCACTTTACCGATAGAGCTTACGCCCAGGCCAATCAGGTCTGTTTCACGACAAGTAGAATAGCCCTGGAAGTTTCGTTGCAAGGTTCCATCTTTCATCGCAATGGTCAGTTCATCATCGGGCAAGGCAAAATGATCCATGCCAATGTAAACATAGCCCGCCTCAACCAGCTTACTAATGGTCGAGGCCATCAATTGCAGACGCACTTCCGGTGGCGGCACTTCGTCGGAATTGATCATGCGCTGAGCCTTGAACAGGTGTGGCAGGTGCGCATAGTTATAAACCGACAGGCGATCCGGGCGCGCCGTCAGCACCGAATCAATGGTTTTTTCAAATGACTTTGCAGTCTGCAAGGGCAAACCGTAAATAAGGTCTACCGAAACCGAGTTGAAACCGGATGATCTCGCTGCATCAATCAGCCTGAGGGTTGCCTCTTCATCCTGAACACGGTTGACTGCTTTTTGCACGGCCGGATCAAAGTCCTGAATTCCCATGCTGACCCGGTTTAACCCGAGCTCTGCCAGGTAGGCAATGCGCTCTTCGCTTACCGTCCGCGGATCAATCTCGATTGAGAACTCACGACTGTCCGAGCGACTCAAGAGGAAATTCTGCGACAAATGATCCATGATGGTTTTGAGCTGCTGATCATCATGATAGGTTGGCGTACCGCCACCGAAATGCAGTTGGATTACCTGCCGGTCCCCATCAAACAGCCTGCCCTGCATCTCAATTTCTTTTTTGAGGTGCTGCAGGTAGATCTCTGCGCGCTGGGTATTGCGTGTCACTTTCTTGTTGCAGGCGCAGTAATAGCAAAGCTCCTTGCAGAAAGGCAAGTGAACATATAAGGATAGAGGCCTCGGAATCAGGTCGTCGTTACTGCTGCTTACGTGCCTTTGATAGGCTTCAGCATCAAACCCTTCATGAAACTGCAATGCCGTTGGGTAAGATGTATAGCGCGGCCCGGCGAGACCGTACTTGTTAATCAGTTCCGTTGGAAAAGACGTTATCTTGTTCATTCGAAAATTCCTGCGCTGTTCAGGCAAACAGGCATACGCCCTCCAGTACCGGACAAAAACCCAGGGCTTTCGCGGGAAATACCTGCTGATTCTGTCCTAACTCTGTCACGAAAATCTGCCTAATTTCAATAGTTACCATGCAGCGCACCGTAGCACCACACTATTCAGTCACAAATGACTCAGGTCAAGAAGTCCATAGGAACGCCATTTTGACCAGAATTTTAGATTAACAAAGAAAGATTTAATGACTTGAGTCAATTAATCAATTTTCTTCACAAGGTAAGTGACTCTGACCTGGGATTATATCAAATCTCCGTTAAGTTGACTCACATCAATTACCCTG
>CALJWY010000155.1 GCA_937974465.1 uncultured Lysobacterales bacterium
TCCGACTCGGCCAAATTCTCCGGTGGTGAAGCCCATTACGGAAAGCTTCATGCCAAGTTCTGGCTTGAGAATGAAGTCGGCTTTGTCGGCACCACCAACTTTGACTACAGGTCGCGACTGTTTAACAGCGAGATGGGCTACTTTTTCAAGGGAGACGACCTGGCAGGAGACTTGAACGAGGCGTTTGATTACCTGGTGGAAATGTCCTATCGATGGGGTAGCCCGGAATGGCTGGAATTACGCAATAAAACCATTGGTGCCAAGGGTATGAAAGGCTGGTCAACCAAACACCAGAGAAAAGTTTACAGAACCCTTAAAGCGACCGGTCTCCACTGGTTATTCTGATTGATTGCCCGGGTGCATGTCACCCGGGCGCAAATTTCAAACCAGCAATCCCTTCTGCGCTCACACGTAGCTTTCTACGCTTCCTGTTTACCCAGCGACACGGCAATTTCACCCAGTACTGCAGGGTCTTCTATCGTTGCCGGAAGCTTATAGGGTTTGCCATCAGCAATCTTTTGCATGGTTCCGCGGAGAATTTTTCCAGATCTTGTTTTAGGCAGACGAGTGACAATATGGATATCCCTGGGCGTGGCAATCGGACCAACCTGTGAACGAACCGTGTCTATCAGTGACTTCTTCAGTTCACCCTCATCCACCGCCGCGCCGCTGTTGAGAACCACGAAACCGAGGGGCATTTCCCCCTTGAGCTTGTCGGCAACACCGATAACCGCACATTCGGCTACATTGACATTCGTAATCAGCGCTTCTTCCAGCGCCCCGGTTGAAAGGCGATGCCCGGCAACATTGATCACATCATCAATCCGGCTCATAACCCAAAGGTAGCCCTCTTCATCCACAACCCCGGCATCACCGGTAAGGTAATAACCCTCGAAACGAGACAGGTAGGCATCATAGAAACGCTGCTGGTTTCCCCATAATGTGGGCAGGTTGCCTGGCGGTAAAGGCAGCTTGACCATGATATTTCCAGATTGGCCTCTCGGCACCTCCCTGCCCTCGTCATCCAGCACTCGAATATCGTAGCCCGGCACAGCAACGGTTGGTGAGCCGGCCTTAACCGCCAGCTGCTCAATGCCCATCGGGTTCGCCGCCATGGGCCAGCCACTTTCTGTTTGCCACCAGTGATCGATCACCGGGACACCCAGCTGATCCTCTGCCCAGTGCAGGGTATCCGGGTCACAACGCTCCCCGGCCAGGAACAACGTTTCCAGGCTGCTGATGTCATGTGCTTTAAGCAGCTCGCCCGCAGGGTCTTCGCGACGAATAGCACGAAAAGCGGTCGGCGCCGTGAACAGGCACTTGACCTTGTGTTGCTCGATCACCCGCCAAAATGCACTTGCATCCGGTGTTCCAACCGGCTTGCCTTCATACAGGATCGTGGTGCATCCATGAAGCAGGGGCGCATAGACAATATAGGAGTGTCCAACCACCCAACCAATATCAGACGCAGCCCAGTAAACATCGCCGGGTTGGACGTTGTAGATATGTTGCATGCTCCATTGCAGGGCAACCGCATGCCCACCACTCGGGCGGACCACGCCCTTGGGTTCTCCAGTGGTACCTGACGTATAAAGGATATACAGAGGGTCCGTAGCGGAAACCGGCACACAGTCCACCGGCTGCGCCTGGGCAACTGCATCTTCCCAGAGAACCGCTGACGGATGCAGTTTTTCGATGGGAAGTTCCGGCCTTGACACCAGTATGCGGGTCAGATCTGCGGCGCCGGCAAGCTCGAGGGCTTCATCCAACAAGTGCAGGTAGGGAATAACTTTTTTCCCTTCAATTCCACAACTTGCACTGATGACCAGTTTTGGTCCGGCGTCGGTTACCCGGGTCGCCAGTTCCTTCGCCGCAAAGCCGCCAAATACCACTGAATGAATCGCGCCGATACGGGCACAGGCCAGCATTGCGATCACCGCTTGCGGAATCATGGGCATATAGACGATAACCCTGTCGCCTCTCGCTACTCCGTAGTTTTGTAAAACATTGGCAAAAACTGCAACCTGGTCGCGCAACTCTGCATAGGTATAGGTGCGCACGCTGCCAGTTACCGGGCTGTCATAAATCAGCGCCACCTGTTGTGACCTGCCGGTCTCACAATGGCGATCAAGGGCGTTGTAACAGGTATTGAACTCACCGCCCGTAAACCACTGATAAAAGGGAGCATCCGTGTCATCCAGAACCTTTTCCCATGGTTTATCCCAGGTCAGGTCCTTTGCAATTTCACCCCAGAACTCTTCCGGTGCATCCAGCGAACGCTTATACATTGTTTTGTAATTCATGGTTATTCCGCCAATTATGGATTTATTAAAAATAACGCTTATTTTACGGGTTGAATATCATCGGTAGACATTCGACTTTAGTTAGAAATAGCTTAAATGTGGTTTCAAACCCAGGGCGCCTTCGGGTTCAAGGTTTTCTGCAATTGCCAGCAACAATTCCGCCGTTGCACAGGCATCGATCAGGGCATTATGTGCGGTGTAGCCGGGCAAATTGTACTTTGTCCGCAGCTTTGCCAATTTCATGTCGCCGTGGTGAACCGGCAGGCTTCTGCGTTTGCGCAGCGTTAACTCCAACCGCATGGTATCGAGCACCATAAATGGAAGTTTCATTCCAACCCATGCCATGCAAGCCTGTTGCAGAAAAGCTACGTCAAGACCGGCATGGTGAAATATCCAGAGGCGCCCACGGGCGGCCTTGAACAGTGCCTCGAGGCCGCTATCCAGCGAGACACCTGAAGCCACTTCCCTGTCTGTCAATTCGTGGATTGCGGCGCTGTGGCCCACGGAGTGTCCCGCGGTGATCAGCAAATGCCGGTTGGAATCGAGTTGCACACGCCCGTGATCCAGTTGAGTCCAGCCAATGGCAATGATGTGATTTTGTGCCGCGTCAAGACCGGTCATCTCAAGGTCAACTGATATCAACGGTGTATTATCAAGATTATCCACGTTCAGCTCCGCACATGCGGATAAGTAATCCGAGACGATGGGCTGGTCGTTATGTCGAGCCAGGGCATGACAACGACGGCGATAGCGCCAGTGATTGAACATCAGAGCACCTGGTACCTCAGTGCCAGTGCTTTCTGGGCCTCTTCCACTAACATGAAAGCGGCTTTCAGATTTCGCTTGAGTAAAGGAGAAAGGTCTTCAATCGGTACAAAATTGGTGGGCTTCTCCCCGGCCATCATCTGGCTTGACTGGTGATTAAGGCGGATGCGGTTAATCAGGCGAAGCGCGTCACGCAGGCTGCTGGCATCATGTTCATTCATGGCTCCACAAGCAGTAGCCAGCTTGATTCGACGATAGGTGTTGGCTTCCCTGATACCCGATTCCAGTGCGCGTATCCTGACCAGGCTCGTAATGGGAACAATACCGCGATGTTTCAAATTCAGACCTTCACTTTGTGAGCCATCATCCTCCTGCACAAAACGACGGAAAAACCCCAGGGGAGGCCGGTGAGTCAATGCATTGGCGGCCATAAAACGACGGAAAATCCGATTATCCTTGGCCCGTGTGCTTGCGTGTTCCTGCAATTTGTCTACCAACTCACATTCACCGTAAACGCAACGAATATCAAAAAATATACTGCAATACATGACCGACTTCGGGGTCGGTTCATCGATCCAGCGATCAAAGTGGCCCTTCCATTTACCCAGCGACACACGCCACTTCACATTGAGCGCCATGACTTCACCCGGACAATACACGTAGCCCAGACGGTCCAAGCCATCACATACCAGCTTTGCAAGTTCAGCGAAGTAAGTGACCTCATCACCCACTGCATCTCGCTGCAAGACAATACCGTTATCCTGGTCCGTTCTCGCGGTCTGTGCTTCCCTCGCCTGGGAACCAAAAACCACCCAGGCATAAGGTACCGGCGGAGCTCCCAGTTGCCGCTCGGCCAATTGAATCAAGCGGATGGTAAATGCGTCGGTAATGAGCGTAACCATCCGTCCTATTTGCTCAATATCCCTGCCGATGCTGACCATGCGCTCGAACAGGAAAGGCAAGCGATGGCTTAAGTCCAATAACTCCTCGACGGAGTCTTTCTTATAAATGTCCCGAACAATCCGTAATGGATGTTCCGATTGCGCCCGTAAAATATCACCCGCCGTCACCAGACCAAGAGGCCGGGAGTTATCCATAACCGGCAAGTGGTGATAGTTTCTGCGCATCATCAACAGCAAGGCCGAGTCGACATCAGCATCTGCAGCCACACTCTTGGGGTTGGGCGTCATCACATCACTGATTGCGCTGTCCGGGCTAACACCTTTCGCCAGAACCCTGCGACGCAGATCCTTGTCAGTGACAATTCCGCACAATTCCGAATCACACATCACCAGAACGCTGGAGACCTCTTCAGCACTCATCCGTTTTGCCACCTCGTGAATACTCATGTGGCTGTCGACAGACACCGGTTGACGCTTCACCAGGTCCCTAACATGCTTAACCGAGTGTTTCACACGGGTAGCTGCACTCAACCGGGATGTCAGCTGACTTCTGAAGTACTCCCCTATAATTTTGTTTTCATCACACAGAGATTGAAACTTTTCTGCATTCATTATCCACAGCAGGCAGTCCTCCTCCGCCTGCGCGACATAATCTTTAACTTCGCCATGAAAATAAATTTTATGCCCGAACAGCTCCCCCTCCGAGCGCTTATCCAGAAACTTGTGCTCGGTATCCATGAGTTTCACTGCGCCCTTGCGAATAATGGCCAGGCCGGGAGG